>WFRP01000089.1 GCA_015486505.1 Pseudomonadota bacterium
ATATAGCAGCCATCTTCGTCAATCCTGCCCTGCTGTTCCGGGTGCCACTCCTCCCGGGCAACCCAGCGGGCGCATTCCGGCGAGAAACGTAAAACCGCATCACTTGTCCGGCAGCCGGAAAAGATACCGTAGGCGGTGGTAAATTCCCGGTTCAGCCGGGCTTCGGATATGTCTCTGGCTTTAAGATCCAGCAGTTTGACTTTATTGATGGCATCCAGGGCGAAACAGCGCAGATCTTCACGCAGATGGCACCAGGCATCGAGATACCAGTTATCACGGTAGTAGATCAGGCGCTGAGGCGAGACGATGCGAACCAGAGTCTGGTTGGCGCCGCGATTGAAATGGTGGATTTGAAACCGGCGGCGATCGAGCAGGGCTGTCATAATCAGGGGGAAATGTTTTTCCGAAACCTTCCGGGCGGCAAACTGCAGAATTCTGACCTTATCGGCAATCTCTTCGGCCGAATGGCCGCCGGAGGCCAGGAGTTTACGGATACGTTTTTTCAAGGGGGTAAGATGGGGCCCGAGCAGGCCGGGCTGGAGATTGGCCAGCAGCGATTCCATGCTGAGCAGGGCATGAAGTTCCGATTCGTTAAACCAGAGGCCGGGCAGAGAGTAGCGGGGAAAGCCCGCTTCCTGGACACTGTAACGATATCCTCTCTGCAGGCGGTCCCAGATTATCGGGGCATTGAGCCGGTCGCGAAGATACTCGAGATCCCGCTTGACCGTAGAACATGAGACCTCCAGCTCATCCATAAAATCAGCCAGAGAAACAACCGACTTTTCCTGAAGAAGCATATCAATCTTGTAGAAGCGTTCGGTACGATCCATCCAATAATGCTCTCAATATAATGTCAAGGGCCGGCTGTGTATAAAAGTTTACCTTAGAACTTAAACCACATTCCCACACAAAACACAATATCATTTTAAAAATATGATGGCGCCGGAAAAAATGATCTTAACCTGAAAAAGCCCGTTGGCGGAAAATCCGCCAGCAGGCTTTTTGTCATAATAAAGGATAAACCGGCAGGAAAAACCGGCAGGATAAACGATAAACCGCGATAAACCGGGGTCTGACCCCGATTTACCTTGGTCAGTTGATCTGCAATAGAGAGTAGGGTGAATTATCTCCTGCGTATCCTTTAATGACGCGGTACTGCCAACATTCTTTCGAGTGCCAGCCGGGCTTTTTCGGCGCAGCTTTGAGCAACGGTAACAATATGCTCCATTTTTTCAAGGCTGGTGCAGACATCGTCAAGTGAGATAACGATAAACTGGGGTCTGACCCCGATTTATCCTCCATTATCTGTATGCCTGTTTTCTATTTTCGACGACCAAAAGCAATACCACTTTGTCTTCTTCATCAATGGTGTAGAATAACCGATAATTCCCTATACGATACCTCCAGGTATCAGGAGTGTAATTTCGTAATTTCTTGATATTACGGCCAAAGTGCGGTTCAACTCGAATTTGAGGATATGCGTATTCTGTTAGTTTGTTACGGATGAATTCGGAATCTTTTTTGGTAAACTTATTAATACTCTTGATAAATTCGTCTGTTTCAAAAAGCTCATACATTATTTGACGCTCCGGCCTTTTCGAGCCTTAGCATCTCTGTGCGCCTTTTTAAGACTCCTTTGCAGGGATACGTTGTTGCTGATCTCATCCATTTCAAATTCATCCACATATTCATGCTCTTTGATGTAACGAAGTGCTGAAGTTTCGATAAAGTTTGACAAACTTCTATTGTCTGTATCAGCATAGTTCTTAAAGAGTGAATATATATTTTCATTAAGTCTAAGGGTAACGGTTTTGGACATAATTGACCTCCCTGAATACATACACATTTGAATGCATACACACTCTTAAGAATACATTAGAATACACATTTGTCAAATTATTTCTGCAATTAACGGCCGGACTGAGCAACGGCTGGTATAAGGGGGGCATTGGAGAGAGCTAGATAAACCGGTAGATTAGATAAACCGGGGTCTGACCCCGATTTACTCATGCGTACCCTTTAATGACGCGGGACTGCCAACATTCTTTCGAGTGCCAGCCGGGCTTTTTCGGCGCAGCTTTGAGCAACGGTAACAATATGCTCCATTTTTTCAAGGCTGGTGCAGACATCGTTAAGTGAGATCATCTTCATATCGGGACAGATCATGCCGTCAGGTTTTACCGGGTGAAAAATCCGGTCGGGGTGGGCTTTACTTAAGGGGTAGAGCATGCCTTCTTCAGTCACAATAATAAATTCTTTAGATTTAGAATCGGCGACAAAATCAAACATGCCGCCGGTACTGCGGACCGCGTCGGCGAGCGCGACGACCTCGGGTCGGCATTCGGGGTGGACGATCACCGGAATATCCGGATATTTTTGCTGGGCGGCCAAAACCTCCTGAGCCCGGATGGCATCATGAACCGGGCAGGCGCCGTCCCAGAGGATCATTTTCCGGCCGGTCTGCTGTTCGACGTAAGCGCCGAGATTGCGATCCGGGACAAAGATTATTTCCTGCTCCCGCGGAATTGATCTGACGACATTGACGGCATTACCGGAGGTGCAGCAGATATCGCTTTCGGCTTTGACCGCCGCCGAAGAGTTAACGTAGGTGACGACGGCGGCTCCGGGATGTTGGGCCCGCATTTTGCGGACGGCGTTAGCTTCAGCCATATCGGCGAGGCCGCAGCCGCAGTTAAGCCGGGGTAAAATGACCTTTTTCCCAGGAGCGAGAATCGCCGCACTCTCCGCCATAAAGCTGACGCCGCAGAAAACAATCACCGGATTATCAAGTTTAGCCGCATCGATACTTAAACCGAGGGAGTCGCCAACAATATCCGCAATATCCTGAATCTCCGGCGGCTCATAATTATGGGCCAGAATCACTGCTTCACGTTCACTTTTTAACTGCTCAATTTTCTTTATTAATTTATCCATTTTTTTAAAAATATGTTAATTGTTACTTGCTTTTTATCAAATTAAATGCTTGTGATTTTCACTTTTCACTTTTCACTTTTCACTTTTCACTTTTCACTTTTCACTTTTCACTTTTCACTTTTCACTTTTCACTTTTCACTTTTCACCCTTCATTTTCCCAATTCCTGAGACCGTTGACAGGCGCTTTGTAAAGCTTCATTGAAGGCGTGGCGGAGGCCGTTTTTTTCGAGTTCAGCAAGGCCCGCGATCGTGGTGCCGCCGGGGGAGGTGACCATATCCTTTAACGCCATCGGCTGTTTGCCGGTCTGTTTCACCAGTTCAGTTGCGCCGAGAATCGTTTCAATGACCAGTTTCCGGGCGAGATCACGGTTCATACCGATGCCGACGGCGGCATCGAGCAGGGCTTCGATGACCAGAAAAACATAGGCCGGGCCGCTGCCGGAGACCGCGGTGACCATATCCATCGCACTCTCAGGAACGATTACGCTTTCACCTAAGCAGGAGAAGATGTTTCCGGCGATTGTAAGATGTTTTTCGGTGGCGCTCCGACCGGCGGCAATAGCGGCAATGCCCCGGTTAATCAGGGCCGGGGTATTGGGCATGATCCGGACTGCGGGAACCTTGGCCGCCAGCGGTTTTTCCAGGGTTTTACAGGGCACACCGGCGGCAATTGAAATCAGTAACTTGTCTTCATCAAAGATGTCGGCAATTTCAGCAAGCACCGGGGGGACAATTTGTGGTTTGACTGCAAGAATAATGATTTCACAGTTGTCGGCCAGTTCCCGGTTGTCTTGGGCGATAGTAATCTGGAAATCCTGTTGCAGGTTTTTGCGGCAGTTCTCATCAGCATCCCAGGCGGTTATTTCGGGGCTTTGGCTAAGACCGGTAAGACCTTTGATGATGGCCCGGCCCATATTGCCGCCGCCGATGATGCCGATTTTGTAGTTGGCGATAGTCATTAAATTTTTACTCCTCTTCGAGTTGAGCGAGAATACCGGCTGTCAGCAGCGGGAACATAATCTCGTGATGGCCGATAATCTGAAAACCGCGGCCGCTGCCTAATGTCGGCCGTTTGACGACATTCTCAAATGAGCGGTAGTGGCGGTTGAAATCCATGTTGACGGTGGTTAAATCGTTAATTTTATGGCCGAGGTTACGGACCAGAGATAGCGCTTTAAGAAAAACTTCAGGGAGAACAACAGCCGAGCCGAGATTGATATAAACCCCGCTTTCCAGGGTCGCGACCAGCGCACAGAAGTTGTCAAAATCGCGCAGGCTGCTGCGGCCGATGGCGGCACCGTCGGCGGCGGCATGCATGTGGATGATGTCGGTACCGATAGCAACGTGCACCGTGGTCGGAATCTTCATCCGGTAACATTGTCCCAAAAGACTCATCTCCCGATACGGGAGTTTTTCTTCCCAGATCATCTTGCCGACCGCCATTCCCAGACCGAGATCTTCACGGTCACCTAAAAGAATTGCCCGGTTGAGCAGGTCGCCGGTTTCTTTGGCCATGCCGAAATTGCCGCCGGTGATGCCGTCGGCAACCTCTTCTGAAGTATGACCGGCCAGAGCCAGTTCGAAATCGTGGATTATCCCGGCCCCGTTCAGGGCAAAGCCGTTGATAATGCCTTTTTCGGCCAACTGCAGCAGCAGCGGGGTCAGCCCGACCTTGATAACGTGAGCCCCGAGGCCTAAAAGAACCGTGCGTTGCCGGCGATGAGCGAAGGTTATGGCTCCGATAACTTTTTTGAGGTCATCGGCGGCTAAAAAACCGGGAAGTTTATCGAGAAAACCGGCAACACTTTCGGAACCGTTAAGTTCCCGGGCAAAATTATTGACACTGACTTTGCTCGGCCGTGAGGCGAGGGCGTAGGTTGAGAGTTTTCTTTTGTCGAGTTTTATGGTTTTCATCAGTTTTGACCCTCCTGGTTGTCGTTTCGGGGCTGATTGGTCGCCAACTCTCTTTCGATCAGGCCGCAGAGCAGGTGGCCTAAAAGCAGATGAGCTTCTTGAATCCGGGCGGTTTCAGCTGCCGGAACCAACAGGGCGATATCACATAATTCAAGGCAGTCGCCGCCGTCACGGCCTAAAAAACCGATAGTGGTCATGCCGATTGCCCGGGCCTTTAGTAATCCGGCAATAATGTTTTCCGAAGTGCCGCTGGTACTTAACGCGATAGCGATATCACCGGGCCGGCCGAGGCCGGTGATTTGTCGGCTGAAAATCTCATTGAATGCAAAATCATTACCGATTGAAGTGATGACTGCGGCATCTGGGGTCAGTGCGACGGCCGCCAGAGGTTTACGGTTGAGTTGGAAGCGATTGATTAATTCGGCCGCCAGGTGCTGGGCCTGAGTGGCACTGCCGCCATTACCGAAAAAAAGGATTTTGTTGCCGCCACGCAGCGCCTGACAGCATTTTTCGATGGCCGATTGGAGGCTTGGTCCACAATCGGCGCTGAGCTGTTCAAGGAGTTGCGTGAGGGCTTTGCCGGCCGCGGTTAGTTCTGTTATTGCATCTTCAGGATTAGTCATAAGTTTTAAGTTGTTCCGAAATTCAGTTTAAACTACGATTGCCGGTTATATTAAGATAAAGGTACTTATTTGTGACCAGCGGAAGTGCCCCTGGGTTGCGGGCCGCAAGGCTCGATTGGGTCGCGGGATTTGTTTCCGCATTAGAAAACCTTGAACAGCCAGTATTTGAAGTCAAAGAAGTGGAGCACCCGCTGGGTGAATTCGACCTCTTGGACCTGGGTGGCAAGTTCCTTTATCTCGATATTATTCTGTTCGATCCGGCGATCCTGGGATTTATCGAGGCCGCCATTGGCGATAAATGAGCGGATTGCTTCCATCTCACCGGCATCGAGCCAGATGCCATGGTCGCTGCAGATATCTATCATTACGCCGGAAATCTGCTGGAAATTCTTTTTCAGCATCGGGGTGTTGCAGCGCACGCAGGCGAGATAGCCGGAGTCGGTCTGCAAGGCCGGTCTTTGATAAGTTTTCGGGATATCCGGGTCCTGGTAGACCTCACGCTCGGAAGTAAGGTAGGCAAATTCGATCCGGTCAAACCAGAGGCCGCAACATTGCGGGCAGATCAGGGCGTCATTATGGCGATAATCATGCGGTTCCAGAGGGATGTCGCAACGGGGACAGAAAGGGTCGACTCCGGTTGCGGCAATCCGGATCTCCCGGCCGCAATGGGGGCAGTAGCGACTTTTGGGGTTGGCCGGTTTACCGCATTCCGGACAAGCTATTGCTGCAGTCATTTGGGGCCTCCAAATGTTGGTTGGTTACGTTTACTCAAAACCTGCAACTAACATGTCTATTGTTCTTTTTCAATATAATTTGGTACCTTACAGGTTATTTTCTGCACAAAAAAAGAGTATCTATTCAGCCAAATTTTACCCCCACTTTCTGGAGGGGGCGGGGGCGGAGAAAAACCGCGCCCGACCCCGGATTCGGCTGAATAGTTACAAAAAAGATTTAATAACCGGAAAATGTTCTGATAAGAGTACTTCTTTGCGACCAACGGATTGCCCCTGGGTGCGGGCCGTGAGGTACCGTTTGGGTTGCGGGGATTGTTCCCGCATTAGTGGTTAAACTTGATTTGCCGGATGAGTTACTTTATGACGATTTTTCCGGGGCGCAGGATTTTCGGGGGGGTGACGCGGGCATCAATGATGGTTGAGGGCATAGGCCTCGGGTTGTCGTTGTCGGCAATTATCAGAAGCTCGGTTCGGTTCAGGATTTCCGGGGTGATATCCCGAACTTTCTGGGCCGGGGGCTGGGTGCTCAGGTTGGCGCTGGTTGAAATGAGCGGTGTCTCCAAAATTTGCGCCAGCTCATTTATGAACGGATGTGAAGACCAGCGAACCGCGATACTTTGCTCCGGGCCGGTTATGGCCGGCGGGAGATTTTTATGGCCGGGAAGCACCATAGTCAGCGCCCCGGGCCAATATTTATCGGCGAGTTCCCGGGCCTTTTCGGGCCAGAGCGCCACGAGTTGCTCTGAAATCGCAAAATCTCCGACCAGGGTCGGAAAAGGTTTATCCGGCGGCCGGTTTTTTATCCGCGAAAGTTTTTCGCCCAGATTATGATTAAGCGCGTCGCCGCCGACGGCATAGAAAGTTTCGGTCGGATAGATTATTATTTCACCTCGATTCAAGATTGTGGCAATCAGGTCGAGATTTTTTCGCTTTTCACTTTCTGCGAACGGATAATTTAAGCTTATCATTTAAGCTCATCATCCCTTTTTAAAGCGGCGTTCCTGCAGGCGCTGATCTTTACTTTCAACCTTGGCCGTCATCTTCCGGCGGTAATCGGCAAGCCGTACGCCAATTTTCGGGTTCCCGGAAGCGAGAATCTGCAGGGCGAAAATCGCGGCGTTGGCGGCTCCGGCTTTGCCGATGGCCATACTTGCCACCGGAATTCCGGCCGGCATCTGCACGGTGGCGAGCAGAGCGTCCATTCCCTGCAGAGCGGTGGCATTCAAGGGGATACCGATGACCGGAAGCAGGGTGTGACCGGCGACGACCCCGGCCAGATGAGCCGCAGCCCCGGCCCCGGCAATAATCACTTTGCAGCCTCTTTGCTCCGCGTCGCGCACCAGTTTCAGGGTTCGTTCCGGGGTGCGGTGCGCCGATGAAACCCGGGCCTCATACAAAGCGTCGAAATCATCAAGCAATTGAGCCGCTTCACTCATTACATCCCAGTCGGAGTCACTGCCCATCAGGATAAGAATATCAATTTTTTCAGACATATCAGATTCTTTTTAAGGCTTTACGGCCAATATCGGTTCGGTAATGGACACCGTCCCAGTTGATTTTAGCGACGGCATGATAAGCCTTTTCAATGGTTTTCGGGATATCTTCAGCGATGGCGGTTACCCCTAAAACGCGACCGCCGTTGGTAACGATCCGATCCGCTTCATTCCTGGCGGTGCCGGCATGAAAAACCATGACATCTTTTAAGCGATTGGCCAGGTTCAGGCCGGTAATCTCTTTGCCTTTCTCGTATTTACCCGGATAGCCGCCGGAAGCCATGGCGACACAGACGGCCGGGCGCTCATCCCACTCAACAATGGTTTTCGCGAGATGGCCGGTGATGCAGGCTTCAAGGATCGGAAGTAGGTCGCTTTTCAAGCGCATCAGAATCGGCTGGGTTTCCGGGTCGCCGAAGCGGGCGTTGAACTCAAGAACCTTCGGGATCCCGTCTTTGATCATCAAACCGGCGTAAAGAATCCCGCGATATTTGCGGCCGGCGGTCGACATTGCTTTAACGGTCGGGATCATAATGTCGTTCATAATCCGGCGAAAAAGACCCTCGGAGATCACCGGCGCCGGGGAGTAGGCCCCCATGCCGCCGGTGTTGTCGCCTTTATCGTCATCAAAAACCGGTTTGTGATCCTGTGAGGTTACCATCGGCACCACAATATCACCATCGGTAAAGACCAGAAATGAAGCTTCTTCACCTTCCAGAAACTCTTCGATAATAATTTCGCTGCCGGCGTCACCAAAGGCCCGGCGGCGCATGATTTTATTGATCGCGTTTTCAGCTTCTTCGACTGTTTGCGCGACCACCACCCCTTTACCGGCGGCCAGGCCGTTGGCTTTAATGACAATTGGGGCGCCGACCTTGTAGACATAGTCAATCGCGTCATCAAGATTGTCAAACGAGGCGAAATCACCGGTCGGGATATCATTATCCTTGAGCAGCTGTTTACAGAATGTTTTATTGCCCTCAATCTCGGCCGCAACCCGACTCGGACCGAAGACCTTGAGTTCGGCTTCCTCAAAAGCGTCAACAATACCGGCAACCAACGGATCTTCAGGGCCGACGATGGTCAGATCAATCTCTTCGTTACGGGCGAACTCAACCAGTCTGCTGATGTCATTGGCATCAATCGGGACGCAGGTTGCCAGAGCGGCGATACCGGCATTGCCGGGGGCGCAGAAGATCTGCTCGACTTTAGTGCTTTGCGAGAGTTTCCAGATTAACGCATGTTCACGGCCGCCGCCGCCAACTACTAAAAGCTTCATTTATTTCTCCAAATAGATTGTTTAGAAAGGACAGTTTTTAATGCGGGAATAAATCCCGCAACCCAAACAGGGCCTTGCGGCCCGCACCCAAGGGCAATCCGCTGGTCGCAAATAAGTACTCTTATCAGAACATTTTCTTGTTTTTACAGTTGAAAAAAGCTGTCGAAAAAAACAAGAAAATAACCTGTAAGGCACTAATGCGGGAACAAATCCCGCAACCCAAACAGGCCTTTTCGGCCCGCAAATAAGTACTCTTATCAGAACATTTTCTGATTATTAAATCTTGTTTTTTGGTGCAGAAAATAACCTGTAAGGTACTAATGTTTAAAGTGGCGGTTGCCGGTAAATATCATCGCCATATTATGCTCGTTGGCAGCGGTTATGGCTTCATCGTCACGGTTGGAGCCGCCGGGTTGAATGATCGCGGAAATTCCGGCTTTAGCCGCCGCGTCAATGCCATCGCGGAACGGGAAGAAAGCATCGGAGGCGAGGACAGAGCCCGCGGTTGGTACCTGAGCCTTGCTGATTGAGATATTAACAGAATCGATTCGGCTCATCTGGCCGGCGCCAACCCCGACCAGGCGGTTGTCGGCCGCCAGGACGATGGCGTTGGACTTAACATGTTTGCAGATTTTCCAGGCAAATTTCATGGTTGTGAGCTCAGCCGCCGTGGCCTCACGTTCGGAAACGGTTAACCATTTATCGCTGGAGCCCTCTTTTAAGTCACGTTCCTGCAGGAGGAAACCGCCAATAACTTTTTTGAATTCAAGGCCGCCGGGATTATAGCTTTCAAGCAGAGGTGATTCGAGCAGGCGCAAAGCCGATTTTGCCGCCAGAATTTCACGGGCGGCCGGGCTGAAACCCGGGGCGATAACTGCCTCAAGAAAGGTTTCGGCAAGTACGGCGGCGCTCTCTTTATCAACCTCCTGATTGATGGCGACAATGCCGCCGAAGGCGGAAACCGGATCGCAGGCCCGGGCCCGGCGGATGATTTCGGCCAAAGGATCAGTGGTTGATGAGGCTCCGCCGCAGGGGTTGGTGTGTTTGATGTAAACCGCGGCTGGTTCTTCGAATTCCTTGACCAGTTCAAAGGCGGCGTTGCTGTCAAGAATGTTGTTGAAAGAGAGTTCTTTGCCTTGGAGCTGGTGGGCATTGCCGATGCAGGGCTCGCTGATTTTACCATCTTTGTAAAAAGCGGCTCTCTGGTTGGGATTTTCACCGTAACGCAGATCCTGAGCCTTGCGGCCCTGCCAGGTGTAGGTTTCCGGCAAAAAGTACTGTTCCAGAGGATGGGCGTCAGGGCGGGGGAAGCGTCCTAAATGGTTGGAAATCGCGGCGTCGTAAGCAGCGGTTGCCGCGAAAACCTTTTTCGCTAAAGAAAAATTGGTTTCCACGCTGACCGCGGCATTGTGAGCTTGCATTTCCTCAATAATCGGGGCATAATCATCCGGATCAATGATTACGGTGACCGCGTTATAATTTTTTGCGGCCGAGCGCAGCATCGTCGGGCCGCCGATATCGATGTTTTCAATCGCGTCGGCAAAACTGCAGTCCGGTTTGGCAATGGTTTCAACAAAAGGATAGAGATTGACGACCACCATATCGATGGGCTCAATGTCGTATTCTTTCATCTTGGCGATATGCTCGGGCAGGTCGCGGCGGCCTAAAAGCCCGCCGTGGATCTTGGGATGCAGGGTTTTGACCCGGCCGTCAAGCATTTCGGGAAAGCCGGTGTAATCGGAAACATCAACCACTTCCAGGCCGTGGTCGCGCAGCAGTTTCGCAGTGCCGCCGGTTGAAAGGATGCGGACGCCGGAAGCAATCAGTTTCTGTGAAAATTCAACGATGCCGTCTTTGTTGGAGACACTTATCAGAGCTTGCTTTATTGTTGCCATAATTGAGTTCCTTTACCGGAAATGTTAAAAGGGTTAAAGCGTTTTCGATGAAAAAATCAGAGTCAGATGCAATACCCAACCAGCACTAAAAATGCAATAAAAAATTTGCTGAAAGGTGGAAATTTTATAGTTTGAAAAGGAATTAATCATGCGGGAAGCTGAACTCTACACAAAATTGACCAAAGATCGGGTGCGTTGCGATCTCTGTGCCCATCTTTGCCATTTGCGGCCGGGACAGGCGGGGATTTGCGGGGTGCGTTACAATCATAAAGGGGTTCTCTATACCAAAGTTGCCGACCGGGTAGTCGCCACCCATGTCGATCCGGTCGAGAAAAAGCCTTTTTATCATATCCTTCCCGGCAGCAAAAGCTATTCCCTGGCGGCCGTCGGTTGTAATCTCGCTTGCCGGCACTGCCAGAATCATGAGATTTCACAAATGCCGCGGCGTACCGGGGAAATTGCCGGGCGGCGATTAAAACCGGAGGCTCTGGTGCGGGAAGCACTCGCCACCGGTTGTAAATCATTGGCCTATACCTATACCGAACCGACAATCTATTTTGAATTAATGACGGCAACCGCGGCTTCAGGGAAGGATGCAGGTTTGTTAAATCTGATGGTCAGCAACGGTTTTTTAACCGCTGCGGCCCGGGAGCGCCTGACACCTTTGCTGCATGGGGCTAATATCGATCTTAAAGCCTGGTCGGACAGTTTCTACCGGCGGGTCTGCGGGGCCGCTGGTATGTCACCGGTGTTGGCGACGATTGCCGATTTCATCGAAAATGGAATCTGGGTTGAAGTAACGACCCTGTTGATTCCCGGTTATAATGATAATTCGGCGGAACTTAAAGAGCTTGCCCGCTTTCTTGTGTCGCTGTCTCCCGCGATTCCCTGGCATGTTACCGGTTTTTTCCCGACTTATCGTCTGACCGGGATTGCCCCGACGCCGCCGGAAACCATTAACCGGGTCCGGGCTATCGGGCTTGAAGCCGGTTTGCAATATGTTTTTGCCGGTAATCGCCCGGGTATCGGCGGTGAGAGTACATATTGTCATAACTGTGGAGAACTGTTGATAGAACGTTACGGTTTCCGGGTGCTTAAAAACCGGATTTCCACTTCTTGCTGTCCCGCATGCCAAACCCCGGTTGCCGGAATTTTTTAACTTCTTGACTCAACTTTCTGAGTTGTTATAACCTGTAAGGTACTAATGCGGGAACTATCTCCGCAACCTAATCGGGCCTTTTTGGCCCGTACCCAGGGGCACTTCCGTTGGTCGCAAATAAGTACTCTTATCAGAACATTTTCTTGTTTTTACAGTTGGAAAAGATTGTTGAAAAAAACAAGAAAATAACCTGTAAGGTACTTAATTGGTGTCAGACCCCAATTAATCACCCATATTTTTTCAGGACGGAATCATTCCCGCCATATAAAGTAAATCGGGGTCAGACCCCAATTAATCTCCAATTAATCTCCCTGACTATGTCTATAATGTCGGCACTTTAAATACCACGCCGCCATTAAGATGTTAAGTCGGGACCCGATTTGCTTCAAGGCACGGAGTTGAGTGTTATTTAAATCTCAGAATAGTTTTGCCGATAATGTAACCTTGCTGGACTGGTAAGGGCTTTTTCCCTTCGGGTACGAATAAGCTGTAAAGGGTGTACTCACCCGGAAGTACGGTATCATTAATGACTGTATCAAGAATCAGCGGGCGGCCCCGCCAGGCCGGTAGTTCTGCGGCAAAAAGATTCACCTGATTCAGATCGTCAAGTGTATAAACATCATAAAAGGGTGAGACCAGACCGACGTAGAGTTTGTAACCAATTGGCACTTTTGGTGTCAGCAGCAGACAGTAGTCGCCGGCTGCAAAATTGAAAATCTTATCCTGCTCATCAGCGTCATAAAATCCCTGTACTGTTTGATCTGTTTGCTGACGATCATTGGCACTCCGGCAGCGGTCAGCCAGCTCGCAGGCGGCAGCGAGTACACTGGTGGTCATTGAAACTGTTTCCGGCTCCAGAGCGTTTCTGATGCTTAAATGGTCGAATTGGGTTCCGGCATCGTTGTCGGCCGGGGGGTCGCCAAGGGGTTCGGTGGCCAGTAAATTGATATAACTTGCATCCGGATTAATCCTGACAAATTGGGCTTTCGCCTCTCTGAAAGCATCATACTGAATCAGAATATGGGGGTGATCCGCCGCGGTCTGCACATGATCTTTTTCCGAGGCAATCACCAGAAAGCGGATTTCGGGATTGGCGGCGACAATATTTTTTATCCATTGGGCGCCATCGCGCCAATACCAGAAATTCTCACATTCACTTAAGCTGCTTAAATGTTCCGGCGGCCTGATTGGATAAAGGTTGTGGGTGATAGCGTAATCCGTCAGCCTTTCAGAGTAATAGACCTTGGTTTTTGTCGTTGTGTTTTCCGGCAGGTCGGTAAACGTTAAAGG
>WFRP01000090.1 GCA_015486505.1 Pseudomonadota bacterium
TCCTTGTATTTAGTACTTTACAGGTTATTTTCTGCACAAAAAACAAAATTTAATAGCCAGAAAATGTTCTGATAAGAGTACTTATTTGCGGGCCGCAAGACTCCGTTTGGGTTGCGGGGATCTGTTCCCGCATTAGTACTTTACAGGTTATTTTCTTGTTTTTTTCGACAGTTTTTTTCAACTATAAAAACAACTGATAAGAGTACTTATTTGCGACCATCGGAAGTGCCCTTGGGTACGGGCCACAAAGCCCTGTTTGGGTTGCGGGTTTGTTCCCGCATTAGGTGAGATTCTTTTTTGCCATACCCCAGGGCGCTTCCTGCGGTCGCAACGCATACGGACAAAGGCGGACGTGAAGTATATGGTGGTCAGGAAAAAACTTTAAGGTTTTTTGTAATATGTGTTTTACTTTTTCACAGCAATAGTGTAAATTGTATTTAACACTTTGTGTGGGAGGGAGTGAATGGAACATATTATTTTTGATGAGCAGAATCGTTTGACCGGACGGGTTGGCTCTCAAAAGCGTTATCTTTATCAACTGATTGATTGGGATCTTAGATGTATCGGGATTTTGGGGGCGCGGGGAACCGGCAAAACTACGATCATGCTTCAGCGTTTGAAAGAGGTGTATGGGGGTAGTGATAAGGCACTCTATCTTTCTGCGGACAATCCTCGTTTCCAGGCTTTTAACCTGTTGGAATTTGCTCGTGAATTCAAACAGCAGGGTGGTGAAATCCTATTTATTGATGAAGTTCATAAATATCCCGACTGGTCGGTGCACGTTAAAGCAATCTATGATAGTATTCCCGGTTTTAAAATAGTTTTTTCCGGTTCCAGTCTTTTGCAGATTAGTCAGCAAAAAGCTGACATAAGTCGCAGAGCTGTGATCTACAATCTGCATGGCTTATCGTTTAGAGAGTATCTTTATTTCTCTGAAGCTAGAGTTTTTCAGGCTGTATCTCTGGCCGAATTAATTGCCGATCATCTTGCGTTGGCAGCGGAAGTTGCCGACGGCTCAACCATCCTGAAATCTTTTCGAAGCTATCTGAAAAGCGGCTACTACCCTTTCTTTCTAGAAGAGCCGGAGGTTTATATCTTCAAACTTCGAGAGGTAATAAATCATATTATTGAAGTGGATCTTTCCTTGATTCACCACATAGACTCGCGTCGAATTGCCAGGATAAAAAAACTCATCTATCTATTGGCGACATCTCTTCCTCTGGTGCCGAATATGGCAAAATTAGCCCAGGCAACCGAGATTTCCCGTCCAACACTTTACAACTACCTTGAACATCTTCAAGAAGCGAGATTGTTGAATCTTGTTCACAGTCAAGGTCGGGGGTACAGTAAACTTGCTAAGCCGGAAAAGATTTATCTTGAAAATAGTAATTTGATGTATGCGGTCAGTGATCAGGTTCATGTTGGAACTTTGCGGGAGATTTTCTTTGTTAGTCAGATCAAAAATGCAATGAACTTACAGCCTGCCTTCCTGGAAAATTCGGTTGAACTGAGCCCTAGAGGGGATTTTCTGGTAAATAGTGAGCTTGTTTTCGAAGTTGGCGGCAGAAATAAAACGACCAGACAAATTGCCGGTATGGATAATGCCTATATTGCTGCTGACGATATCGAAAATGGTTTCGGTAAAAAAATTCCGTTATGGCTATTTGGTTTTTTGTACTGAAAGGCGGGTGTATGAGGGACGTTGTTGAGATTTTGCCATTTTTCTGCGTTCTTTTTTTCGGTGCATCCGCGGACGGCCAAGATGTTGAAAGAGTTTGAGATTAAGCTTTCTGATAATATTCATTGTCTGGGGCCGTTGGGATTTCGCGAATCTCTTTATCTCCGGCAGGATGCGATTGCGGTTTTGACTGATTCCGGCGGCCTCCAGGAGGAGACGACGGCTTTGGGGGGTTCCTGTTTGACTTTGCGGGAGAATACGGAGCGGCCGGTAACGATTGAACTTGGTACGAATATCCTGGGCGGTAATCAGCCGGCCGGTATTATGCAGGCCTTTAAGCAGTTAAGTGAATCCTTTGGCGTTGGTGCGGCCGGGCGGCGTGAATGTAAAGTGCCCAAATGGTATGGCCGGGCCGCGGAGAGGATTGGGATATTTTGTTGGCGTAGGGGGTCGGGAATGGGGTCACGCGGGAATGCGGGAATGGGGTCAGGCATGACTTATGGGTATTTCTTGAAATGTGGGACTTTTTTGTCAACTCCGGCGGCAGGTACGGAAAGGGGGGTTGGGCTGGTGTGATGAAAAAAAATCGTCGGATGTTATTGATTTTTGGAACTATTGCCGGTATCGGGATAGTTAACTATGATTTCTTCATCCATATTGTGGTTGTTTGTGGTTACTTCGATTCTGGTTCCTCCGGGGTAGTAGACAGATATTTTGAACGAGGCCTTTGCCTTGTTTTCAGGGGTAAGTTCGTTTTTTAAGTAATGAGCAAACTGCTGGCCCAGACGTTCTGAATAGCTTACCGGAGTTTTGCCGGATACGAGCAGGGCAAGTTCAAATTGTTGGTGATTGACATTGATGCCGGCATCGGCCACCAGAGCGTGATGTTTGATTAAGGATATTACTTTGTTTTTTGTGGCGGAGCTAAGTTTCAGAGTGGGATGTGGCCGGGGGGCAGTCTGGTGATGGATTAAGGTCACAGCCCGGTTTTTTGGAGAAAGCGGGCGGGATTGTTTTAAATTAAGCAGCGTGACAGCCAGAAGTATGAACAGCAGGCTTACACCGGTGATTGTTATGGAAAGAGGAAATTTTTTTGTTCGTCGGGTCTGGTTCGGGGTTTTGTCCCGTCGGGTTTGTTCGGTAAGTCTATGTGCGGGTTGCGGGTTGTGAAGATTGTTTTTTGCTGCTTGTTTTAAAGGCGGTTGCTGCTTGCCGCGGGCGTGATTGTTTTTGCTGTCGTTTGGCGGCAGCGGAAAAAGATTGCCGCAATTCGGGCATTTTCCCCGTTTGGCCCGGCTGTTCAGGCGCTCGTCTTTCAGACGGCACGGGCTTTGGCAGTGAGGACAGATAAGGCGCATTACTGTTTCTGTTTGCTCTCTTTTAATTCCATTGACGCATCACGGTTAGAGCCCAAGAGCAGGGCCAGCCAGCGGGTTTCGGGGTTGCCCGCCAGGGCGATTTTACAGGTCATGGTCAGAGGTATTGATAAAAGCATGCCGATCGGCCCTAAAACCCAGCCCCAGAATGCCATCGAAACAAAAATAACCAGAGCCGACAAGCCGATTCCCGAGCCCATAATCTTGGGCTCCAGAATATTGCCGATTAAAACATTGATAAAGAGATAGCCGCCCGCAACCCAGGCCGCGGTGCTTATGCCGAGTTGCACCAGAGCCAGCAGAACCGCCGGAACCGCCGCGATGATAGAGCCGATAGTCGGGATAAAATTGAGTAGAAAGGCAACCAGGCCCCACATGACGGCAAAATTTACCCCGAGTATTTTCAGGAGAATGGCTACTAATACTCCGGTTGCAAAGCTGGTCATGGTTTTCAAGGCCAGATATTTGTTGACCCCCTGCATGATGGCGCCATATTCATCCAGTCCGGCATTTCGATTGCCGAGCATGGCCCTGACTTTGTCGGGGAAACCGGCGGCTTCGGAAAGAATGAAGACCAGGGTCAGGATAATCATGAATGTGTTGGTCAAAAGGCTGGTTAGAGAACCGAGCATATTGGCGGAGAACCGCATCAGTTTGCCCGGATCGAGCTGTTCCAGCAGAATATCGTGGCTGATTTCAAACCCCTGAGCTTTAACCCAGGTTATGAATGATCCGGTAAGTTCCCGCAGGCGCACCTGGTAGTGCGGCAGGCTGCGGGAGAATTCATCTATGCTTGAGCCGACCAGGCTCGCAAAGAGCATTTCCAGTCCGAGTAAAACAAAGACCAGCAACAAGATGCTGATAATCGTCGGAATTCCCTTTTTGCGCATCCAGAAGAGTGGCGGCGCGCAGATTATGGCGAGAAAAATGGCCAGAAGAAAGGGGATGATCAGTGGTTTGGCAGCAATTATGCCGGCCACGATTATAACAAATGCGGCAAGATTCATTAACATATTCAATGCTTGGATTTGTAGGTTAAGTTTTCAGTTAGGCTTTATAGTAATGCGGGAACAAATCCCGCAACCCAAACGGAGCCTTGCGGCCCGCACCCAGGGGCACTTCCTATGGTCGCAAATAAGTACTCTTATCAGAACATTTTCTTGTTTTTTCAAACCGAAAATAACCTGTAAGGTACTAAAGCTTCATACTAGAGCACAAAAGGGGGAAAAGGCAACCTTTTTATGTCATATAAAGTTGTCGGAAAAGTTGATTTTTTACCTTGGTGGTAAAAATTGATGGCTGGATGATGCCGGTAAATCTTAATTTGTGGAGTCTGTTCGGAGTTTATGCCGACGGTATATTTATTGCTCTTCTCCAACCCGGTCGTTTTTTGAGCTTATGATGTTAGCTGTTTTGTCGGGTTTTATTGATTCTCAAAACATACTTTACAAACGAGTTGGACCAAGGAGAAAGAGAATGGATTTTGGCTTGAGTGATGAGCTGGTAATGCTGCGGGATACGGTTCGTAATTTCGCGGCGGAAAAGATTGCTCCTTTCGCGGATGAGTGGGACCGGAACCACTATTTTCCGTATAAAGAGGTGATTAAACCTATGGGTGAGCTGGGTTTTTTTGGCACTGTGATTTCGGAAGAGTACGGCGGCAATGAAATGGGCTGGCTTGCGGCGATGATTATTACTGAAGAGATTGCCCGGGCTTCGAGTTCTTTGCGGGTGCAGGTGAATATGCAGGAATTAGGTTGCGCGTTCACGATCCAGCGTTACGGCAATGAAACCTTGAAAAATAAATATATTGAAAGACTGGTCAATGCCGATCTTCTCGGGGCCTTCGCGATCACGGAGCCTAATGCCGGTTCCGACATTATGGCGATGAAGTCGACGGCAGTTGACAGGGGCGATCACTGGCTGCTCAATGGCCAGAAAACCTGGATTTCGAATGCCACAATCGGCGGGATCAATATTTTTTATGCCTATACCGATCGCAGTGCCGGCGGTCGCGGTCTTTCCGCTTTCGTGGTTGATTTGGAAGAGAGTGAAGGAATTACGGTTACCGAACTGCCGAAAATGGGCTCGCTTTCGTCACCGACTGGTGAATTGGTTCTGGAGGATGTTAAAATTCCGAAAGATAATATCCTCGGTAAACCGGGTGACGGCGCGAAAATCGTTTTCGGCTCACTTTCACAAACCCGTCTTTCGGCGGCGGCCGGCGGCATTGGTTTGGCGCAGGCCTGTCTGGATATTGTAACTCAATACGCGATGGAGCGTGAGCAGTTCGGTCAGCCGATTGGCAAATTTCAGATGAACCAGTCGATGATCGGTGAAATGGTGGCTGAGATTCAAGCCGCGCGTCTGGTGGTCTATCAGGCCGCCTGGCAGAAAGATCAGGGGCAGTTAGGAAATAATGTTGAGGTTGCCGCGGCAAAATATCTCGCCGGTGAACTGGCCTATAAGTGTACCCAGTATGCGATGCGCATTCTCGGGGCCTACGGTTACTCAACTGAATATCCGGTCGCCCGATATTTTCGCGATGCCCCGACCTATGCCATGGTTGAAGGATCAACTAATATCTGTAAGTTTATCCTTGCCCAGGATCAGTTGGGGATTCGTAAGGCTAACCGTTAAATTCTTGCATAATCTTTGAGCTTCTGCTATCTGTTTTCCCAGTGTATTCTGTGAATACAAACCGTGTATCGAAAGCAGTTTTAACAAAGGTTATCGCGGCGCTTTACTGTCGGCCTGAAGGTAGTGATAAATTAATTGAGCGAATTGAGCGTGATCGCGAATGCTCACAAGGAGACCTGCTATGCATAAATATTTTGCGAAGATGCCTAAGTTCGGTAAGGAGCTTAGAGATAAACAGAAAGAAAAAGCCGCCGAGAGTGTTGCCGCAATCAAGAAAGTTGAAGAACTTTACGCTGCTGAAGTGGAGCGCGTGAAAAATGCCGGAATTCCGGCCGAGAAGATTCATAAACGCGGCTCCATGACGGTTTGGGAACGCCTTGACTATCTGCTTGATGATGACTCTTTTCTGCCGATGAATACAGTTTTCGATCCTGAAGATAATGAAGAGGGTACGACCGGGGTGATTAACGGCCTTGGCAAAATCGGCGGGAAATGGGTTTCGGTTATCGCCTCTGATAACAAGGTAATGGCCGGCGCCTGGATCGGCGGTCAGGCCGAGAATATTTTTCGGGCGCAGGATATGGCCGAGCGTTTGCGGATTCCCTTGATCTGGGTTCTGCACTGCAGCGGGGTTAAACTGACCGAGCAGGAAAAAGTTTACGCCGGGCGGCGTTCCGGCGGCCGCACCTTCTTCCGTCATGCTGAACTGATTCAGAAAGGGATTCCGGTTATTGTCGGGATGTATGGAACCAATCCGGCCGGTGGTGGTTATCACGCCATCAGCCCGGCAATTATTTTTGCCCATAAAGATTCAAATATGGCGGTCGGCGGCGGCGGTATTGTCGGCGGTATGAGTCCTAAAGGTCATTTCGATGTTGAAGGTGCGGAAGAGTTGATCGCCAACACCCGTCATCTCAAGGTTGTCCCTCCGGGAAGCACCAGAATTCATCACGATAAAACCGGTTTTATGCGTGAAGTCTTCGACACCGAAGAGGGGGTTCTCGATGCTGTGAAAAACTGTGTTGCCGGTCTGCCGGCTTATGATCCGAAAACTTTTCGGGTTGCCGAGCCGCAAGCGCCGCGTTTCTCCGGTGAGGATCTTAATTTCATGGTGCCTTACAATCAGAAGGCGACCTATAATATGGATGAAGTTATCTCCCGTCTGGTTGATAACAGCGAACATACTGAATTCCGTCCCGATTACGGCCCGGAAATCTATTGCGGCCTGGTCAAAATTGATGGTTTCCCGGTCGGCATCGTTGCCAACCGTCAGGGTTTTTTAGGCGCTCATTATCCTGAATATGCCGAGTATATGGGGATTGGCGGTAAACTTTATCGTCAGGGCCTGATCAAAATGAGTGATTTTACGACTTATTGCGGTCGTGACCGGATTCCGATGATCTGGCTGCAGGATACCTCCGGCATCGATGTTGGTGATGTCGCGGAAGAGGCCGAAATGCTGGGTCTGGGTATGTCTCTGATCTATTCAATTGAAAGTTCCGGCCTGCCGATGATGACGGTTGTTGTCCGCAAGGGGACCGCTGCCGCGCATTACGTAATGTGTGGGCCGCAGGGCAATCGTAACAACGCTTTTACTCTGGGGACGCCGACGACTGAAATTGAGGTTATGCACGGCGAAACCGCCGCCGCCGCCGCTTTCGCACGCCGTCTGGTGAAAGAGAAGGATGCCGGTCATGACCTGCAGCCGGTCATTGATAAAATGAATGATCTCGCTCAGCAGTATCACGAGCAGTCCCGGCCGGCCTACTGCGTCAAGAAGGGCTTTGTCGATGAGATAGTTTCCTATCCGAAACTGCGTGACTATATGGTTGCCTTTACGCAGGCGGTATACCAGAATCCGGAAACCACATGCCCGCATCATCAGATGCTGCTGCCGCGGATTATGCGCGGATAGTTTTGCTTTTTCAGTGCGGTACCTGAAGTTTAAGGGTTGCATTAAATAGTGTTGATAAAAAGCCGGTTATCTTTGATTTTTTCAAAGATAACCGGCTTTTGAATTTACAGATATAGGAGAAACTGCCTATTTGAGCAATCGGGGCCTTGTATTTTGCGCGTTATTTTTAAAAAAAATAACGCAAAGCTGTGAAAAAAATAGATTTTTTGGCAATTTTATGAAATTGATTATTGCCAGAGCCTGCAGAAATTTGTTATAAGGCCCCTTATGATTACTATTTTCAATTCCGGGCTTTCTGCGTCGTTGCAAAATCGTCGGCATATCTTTGGGCTTTGCCTGTTTCTTATTCTTTTACTCTTCAATTTTTCCTGCAGTAGCACCAAACCGCAATTGGCGAATGTCAACGTCGTCAATCCTTCGACGGAATCTCCGGCCCCGCAATTTTTCTGCAATTGTTCGACGGATAATTTAGATCAGGATTTGGAACCGGTCGAGAATTTTTGGTTGTCCGGGGTTTATTCCGCAAACGAAAATAACGATTCAGTTCTTTTCGTACTGCTTGACCACCTGGAAGCTATGGGGGCCTCTCCGGCTGGAGTTTTGCCGCCGACGGCCGCTGATGTTGAAATTGAAATTCAGGCTGAAACCGGGGCGCGTTACCATTTCCCGCTGGTGATGAATGCCAAAGTCAGTCATTTTATTTCATATTACAGTACCGTGCAGAACCGGTTTATGCACCGTTCCCTGGCCCGTTCGCATCGTTATCTGCCAATGATGCGGAAAGTTCTGCGGGAGCATGATGTTCCGGAAGAACTGGCTTATATGGTTCTGATTGAAAGCGGCTTTACCACCCATGCCTATTCCCGGGCCCGGGCCTGCGGCCCCTGGCAGTTTATCAGTTCAACCGGGAGGCGTTACGGTCTGAAAATTAATTCCTGGGTTGATGAACGGCGTGATCCGGTTAAGTCAACCAACGCGGCTGCGGCTTATCTGGGCGATTTGTACGAGATGTTCGGGTCGTGGTATCTGGCGGCGGCGGCCTACAATGCCGGTGAGGGCAAGATTCAGCGGGCGATGCGGCGTCATAAAACCGATGATTTCTGGCAGATGGCAAATTATAGTTATCTTAAACGAGAAACCCGGGAATATATCCCCCGGATTCTGGCGGCGATTATGATTGCCAGAGAGCCGGAGAAGTACGGCTTTGTCGATATTGAGTATGAAGCGCCTTTTACTTATGATATCGTTAAAGTCGCGGATGCCACCGATCTCGATGCCTTAGCCTGGGCTTCCGGCAGCCGGGCGGCCGATATCCGTAAATTAAATCCGGAGCTTAACTGTTGGTGCACACCGCCGCGGGTTAAAAGTTATGCCGTGCGGGTGCCGGCCGGGACCGGCGCGCGTTGTCGGAGCGCGTTGGCAAAATTGCCGCCGGAAAAAAGGGTTACTTTCCGGAAACACCGCATTCGTCAGGGTGATTCGCTCTCAACCATTGCCCGGCGTTATCATACCGGAATTCAGCAGATCAAGGATCTTAACGGCTTGCGCAACAGTCGTATCCGGGCCGGGCGTGATTTGTTGATCCCGGTCCGGGTCGGGGGTCGGGGCGCGGTGGTGTTTGACCGGCATATCTATAGTTCGGAAAGTTTTGCCAAACTGCGCTATAAGTCCAAAAAACACTCAGTAAGACGACCGGTAAGACGACGTAATTACCGGGTGCGGCGGGGTGACAGTTTGTGGAAAATCGCGCGGCGTTACAACCTGCGGGTTGCCGATATCCAGCGCTGGAACGGTATGGGGCATTCCACGGCAATCAAGCCCGGTCAGGTGATAAAGCTGAGCCGAACATCCCGGGTGGCAAAAAAGAGGACGCGCGTAAGTAAAAAGAGAACGCGGACGGCTTCAAGAAAAAAACGGGTTGTAACCCTGCGTAAAGGTGATAATCTCTGGCGCATCTCCCGGCGCTACCAGGTTAGCGTTGCCGACCTGGAACGTTGGAACAAACTCCATTCCAAAACCGTTTTGCAGCCGGGTCAGCGTCTGGTTCTCTATTGACGGTGTTGTTAGCACCTTACAGGTTATTTTCTGCACCAAAAAACAAGATTTAATAATCAGAAAATGTTCTGATAAGAGTACTTATTTGCGGGCCGCAAGGCCCTGTTTGGGTTGCGGGATTTATTCCCGCATTAGATATTTACAGGCCGCGCATCCACTCTTCTCTTAGTTGAACTTCACCATTCAAAGCGGCGTCAATCATTTTCAGGGCGGTTTCACGCTGGGCCGGTGAGTGGATTTTTATCGGCAGGTAATTTGAAGCGTGATTGGCCATAAACATCCCCTTGCTCAGATTGGTCCAGGTGATCATCTCTTTAAGTTCAAGCAGAAGGCCGCGCTGGTCGGGGAGTGTGAATTCACCGCGCCGTTGCGCTGCGGCAAGTTTGGTGCCGGGGGCAATCATAGTGACCAGGGCGCCGACATATTTGGGGTCGATCGCGGTTAAAACTTCGCCGGTGCGGCGGGCGTGGATCAGCGAGCGTTCCGGGCCGGCAATGCCGATCATAACCGTGGTCGAAAGTTTGATGCCCGACTCTTTAACTTTTTGGCAGAGTTCGATTGATTCGGCCCCGGTAGTACCTTTGTCGATGGCTTTCAAGGTTTCATCGTCACCGCTCTCCAGTCCGTAGTAGATTATCCCCAATTTCAGCTCACGCAGCATTTTCAGCTCTTCCAGACTGCGCCGCCGCAGAGATTTGGCTGAAGCGTAGATGCCGATACGGGTCAAACGCGGCAGTTGTTCGTTGATCTCCTGCAAAAGCGGAAAGAGACGCTTGAACGGGATTACCAGAGCATCGCCATCCGTGATAAAGAGCCGCCGGGCCCCCGGGAAAGCCTGGGCCGCGTAGCGGATGTCGGCCGACAGCAGAGCATCATCTTTAATTCTGAAGCGGACGCCGGTGTAGGTTGGGCAGAAGGTACAGCGGTTATGAGAACAGCCGACGGTTACCTGAAGAATAATGCTCCGCGCCTCACTCGGCGGCCGAATGATATTGCCTTCGTAATGCATTACTGGAAATCCTGGTGTTGAATCAGTAAACTTTTTTCGTTAAGCCACAGATGAATCCGGATAAAGACAGCTTAAATCAAGGAAAAACATCGGTTATTCCGGCAAATTAAGAATTGTTAGTACCTTACAGGTTATTTCTTGTTCAAAAAAACAAGAAATGTTCTGATAAGAGTACTTATTTGCGGGCCAAAAAGTCCCGATTAGGTTGCGGAGATTGTTCCCGCATTAGTAACTATTCAGCCGAATCCGGGGTTGGGCGCGGTTCTTCTCCGCCAGGCGTTAAGATTTCTGTTTTTCCTTTAAGCTCGCTGCGCCCGCCTTGCAAAACTCGCTACGCTCAAACAGTTGCAATGCTAATGGGCTCCCGCTCGCTTCCGAAAAACAACGAAATCGTTTCCGCAACCGCTTACGAAAAA
>WFRP01000091.1 GCA_015486505.1 Pseudomonadota bacterium
GTTTCGAGAATGTCTGAATTCCAATCGGTAGTTTCTTCATACGGATCACCCCACTTTCTCCCAATCAAAATCAGTGAGATTCCTCTCTTTCGAATCAAAACTGATACCGATGATAAAAACACGGCGTTTACCGTCCAGATATTTTTCATAATAGCCTTTTTCCCGAATCTGCTCCAGGGGTTTGCCCGACTGATCAACCTTGAACTCAATAACGTAAACCTTGTCGGACAGGATTATCGTTAAATCGACCCGGCCCTTGCTGCTGGTGTCTTCGGCAATCAGCGGCAGGCCAAGGGAAGCTAAGTAGGCATAGACTACCGAGGCGTAATAGCCCTCGTACTGTTCGATAATTTTGTTGGCATAATTTTGGTAGGGAATGCCAGCGAACAGAGCGTGCAGAGTCTTTTGAAATATTTCCAGATTGCCGGCCAGCAAAGCATCATAAAGCTCAGATCGCAACTCCAGTTTTTCGCTGCGCTGATCAGTAAGGTAATCGATAAAAAGTGCGTTTAAAGAAATTTGGATTTCCCTGTTGGGCACTTTGAGCTTATAAAGAACCGAGCCGAATTTATCAATTTTTTCGGCAAAGGTAAGATATCCGGTCTGCCAGAGCAACGCGACCAGATCGATGTGATCGACATCAAAGGTATCGAGGATAATATCATCAACGATATAATTTTCAAGCTCCGGCAGGTAGCGGCGCTGCTCACGCAAAAGATCAATCAGAAAACTCGGGTTGCCGGTGCTCCACCAGTAGGGGCGGTATTCTTTGGCGTTGGTTAAAAAGAGCAGAATATCAAACGGGTTGTAAACCGGCTCGCCGAAATAGTTATAACCGTTATACCATTCCTTGAGTTTGGCCATATCCACGCCCTGAAGATGTTCGGCAAAAGCCCTCTCCACCTCGGGATGGGTATAACCGCAGAGAGTCGCGTAAGCGGGATTGATTGTAATATCGGTGAGATTATTCAGGCCGCTGAAGAGATTCATTTTGGCAAATTTCGAAACCCCGGTGATCATGACAAAGCGAATATATTCGTCAAGATCCTTGATGATCGAATAGAAACTTTTCAGTTTGTCCCGATTGAAACGGGCCCGCTCCTTGTCGGTGATATGATCGAGAATCGGTTTATCGTATTCGTCGATTAAAATTACGGTTTTCTGGCCAAACTGTTTACAGGCCGACTCAATAAGTTCTGAGAAACGCGAGCCCGGACTTTTCGCCGGGTCATCACCGCTGATACCGAGGTGCCGCAGGTTACGATTCAGATTGTCGCTGATAGCATTATCAAAACTCTCAGCGGCACTGAAATCGCCGCCGCCGAAGCTGATGCGGATAACCGGGTGTTTTTTGCTCCAATCCCATTTATTTTCGATATCCAACCCAGTAAAAAGCTCACGATGACCGGCAAACATGTCATAGAGGGTGCTGAGCATAACGCTCTTGCCGAAACGCCGGGGCCGGCTTAAGAAATAGTAGCCGCCATTCGCCGCCAACTGCCCCAATCCCGCAGTTTTATCCACATAGA
Source organism: Pseudomonadota bacterium (assembly GCA_015486505.1). Taxonomy (GTDB): domain Bacteria; phylum Desulfobacterota; class Anaeroferrophillalia; order Anaeroferrophillales; family Tharpellaceae; genus Tharpella. The sequence continues at coordinate 1,530 of WFRP01000091.1, forward strand.
CAAAGTTGTCCTCCGGATCGCGCAGTTTCGAGAATGTCTGAATTCCGACTGGAAGTTTTTTCATGCGGGTTACATCACCAAAACGACGAAACAAAACTGTTTTTTGTCAAGGATAAAGATTTGACCCCATCCGCTTTTTATTCCAGAATGCAAAATGCTACCAGATAGTTTCTATGGAATAGAGGGCTATTTTTTTATCAGCGGAGAGGAGTGGAATATTTTCAACTATGCAGGTCGCTATCAGTAATCTGTCAAAAGGGTCTTTGTGGTGAAATGGTAGCTCTTTAACCATGCAGACGTGACTGAGGGATGGCGTAATGAGGGTTAGTTGATGGCGAATACAAGCCTGTTTGACAAAGTTCTCAAGATTATCTGTCTGGATAATATCATCTTTTTTTAATGCGAGTTCCCAAGCTGACACGGTGGAAACAAGGATCTCATTATCAGCATTTCGCAGAATTTTTCTGACCGCTCTTGATAGTTTGTCCGGATCGATTGAAAGCCAGATAAGTACGCAAGTATCAATAAGATATTTCATTTGTAGAACTCTGCAAAAGTGTCATCTGGGTCTTTTAGTGGACCCTTGAATGTGAGCATTCCGACACATTGACCAAGTTCTCGTTCCTTAGTTTTTTCGGGTACCAGCCGAGCTACAGGTTTACCATTTTTTGTAATGGAAACAGTTTCACCCATTGAGACCATCTCAATTATTGAGGTAAATTTTGCTTTTGCTTCCGCAATACCGTATGTATGCATCATAAACAATCCTCCCGCCTTATCTTGACTATACATAGTATATAGTCATACTACGTATATAGTCATACGACGAGAATGTCAAGATCAGCACGAAGGAAATAGACGACGAGGAACAGGGTCATCTTTATCCTTGACACCTTATTTCGGAAGTGCCCCTGGGTACGGGCCGCAAGGCCCCGTTTGGGTTGCGGAATTTGTTCCCGCATTAGTTGCTGCGCAGTTTAAAATTTACAGCTTATAGATTATAGCTCCCGCTCTTCCTCCCAGTCAAAACCGGTAACATCCCTCTCTTTGGAATCAAAACTGATACCGATGACAAATACACTGCGTTCCCCCCTATGTTAGGTTAGTTGTCACCTGAAGTGAACCACAACCGGATTGTGCTTGACTACAAATTCACGCAGTCCCGTAAAACATCCGAAGTAAATTCACGAAAATCACCGAGACGTGTCTCAACAACATTGCGCACGATATCCAGATTCAGCTTCCGATAATCATGTACAGCTATATTACGAAATCCGACCATCGCTTTCAGGCGATCCCGTAAATGAGGTTTAAGCATTCCCTTCTCACCAAGCATATCAAAAGCTTCCCGAGACTCCTGCGGTATTCCCAGTTTATGAACCCGTACCAGATGCATCGCGATATCAATAGATGCTTCACAGGTTCGTTGCAAATTGAGAATAATCGAGTCCTGACGAGTGTAGTTAGCCTCAAATTCATCCTCATGACCAATGTATTCAGTCTCAATCCGCAAGAGGCAACGTTCAACAATAGCGACCTTATTCAGCAGAACATCATCAACCATAGACATTACCTCTTTTTTTAACATCTTTCAGAATCAAATGACGCTCTTCATTAAATCGAACATAACTGAAAAAAACAGTATCCTCAAATTTTTCCGCTTCATTAGTTGAGGCACAATAAAAACGTTCTCCCGATGCTACAATTTGCATCCGTAAAACTGTTGAAGCCTTCAACAAATCAACGAGATCAACATTCCGTCCTGCCATTGACGCAAGTTGTTGCGCCAAATCCCAACAAGCGACTGAATCCAGGGGCGATAACGCCAGAACCGCCAGATCAATATCGCTGTCGGGTCTCTGATCCTTTGTCCCCCAGGTACCAAAACAATAAATCGCCAGACAGTCGGAAACAACGCTACAGATCGTTTCAATAAATTTATGTTGCAATTGCAAATTCAACAAATCCTGCGACATTGCCCCCCAATATTTGCGCGTGAGAAAAGAAAAGTTTATAACCGCTGTCAAGTTTTGCCATAAAACCTTCTCGCTCTAAATCTCCAAGAGACTGCCAAAAGATGCTTTGAGCTGAGCTGAGCTGAGAAAAATCTGTTTCTCAGCTCAGTTTCTTTAACAACCTCTCAGACGCCGCCTGCAGCTCGATGCACCCGAATCAAAAGTATCACGGCTGTTGAAAATTGTCTACACAACTTTTTTTCATTCATATCCATAACGACTTCTGATAATCGAATATGAATATGCTCAAGTCCGGTTTTATTCCGAAACAACAAATACCCATAAGTCAAGCCTGACCCCATCGAACCTCTGACCCCATCGAACCCCATCGAAGTGCTGATCCGTCAGTCAATCTATAAACGACCAAGCTAACCACAGCTATGAAGCGCAGCAGAATAGCGATCATATGCAGCGTTATACTCTTTTAAGTTGCGCTTCAATTGTATCAGCTGACAAATCAGCACCACAATCCCACTCTATGAAGTATCCGCCGTTCATTACGTTTTGAAAAGCGTCCTTCTGCTTTAAATCAGCAAAAGCTTCCAGTTCTAAATATGGACTGACGTCAAAAACTCCAGTTTTACCATCTTCCGTGACAACATGAAGCGTATAATCCTGATTAGGCTTAATTCTCTTAATTCTCATTGATCCAGTCCTTTAATTTTAAATGGAGTTTTACCATTAACGGCCAATTCCCAATCTGCAAACAAGTCATCTTTATGAATTTCAATCCAGGCTACAACCAATTTTTCTTTCTGCAAAGGTATTGCCCCTGCGAGCAATTTGCCGTCAAAAATGGAATAAACGGCAACTTCACCTTGATATTCAGCATGAATATGAGGTAGATTATGCTTATCGATATCTTTGAAAAACATACGGATGAGAATACCATAAAACATTGAAATAGTAGGCATTTCAGTTCTCTTTTTTTTACAGCAATTCATTTCATTGGTAATGAAAAAAATTAACCAGGCTCGACGCAGGGAATCTTGCGATTTGCTGCCAAGCCAATCCAGCAGTGTGACTAAAACATCTAATGCGGGAACCGATCCCGCAACCCAAACGGAGCCTTGCGGCCCGTATCCAGGGGCAATCCGATGAACGAGGCCGCGACCAGATTTTTCAATTCCCCAAGATCGCTGTCGCTGTAATCACGTTCAGCCAACAACAGATATTGCAAATGCGGTCGATAACGCGAAAGCCCACCCGGGACATCGTCGACCAACTCACCAATAGCTGAGCTGAGAAAAATCTGTTTCTCAGCTCAGTTTCTTTAAGAACCTCTCAGACGCCGCCTGCAGCTCGATGCACCCGAATCAAAAGTATCACGGCCATTGAAAATTGTCTACACAACTTTTTTTCATTCATATCCATAACGACTTCTGATAATCGAGTATGAATATGCTCAAGTCCGGTTTTATTCCGAAACAACAAATACCCATAAGTCAAGCCTGACCCCATCCCTTCGGGATCGGGGACTGGCTTGACATTTGCGTTTCCCAGCAACATGTAAAGCCTGTCCCCCTCGAAGTGGGCGAAGCAAAGGGCGCGGCGTTCTCGAAATTCGTTGAAACTCAAAACCGTTTATCAATCAATTTGTTATTTGTCAGTGTCAGGAGATGCCGCTAATCAAAAATCCAGCCGAAAACCGAGTAACCTTTGATGCCGCTTTTACTGGTATCAAGCACCGGATCATTATTGGTATTACTTATCGTCCAACGATCATCAATACCTTTTTTGGTATCCGCCCATACGGCCTCAATCACAAAAGTCGTTGCTGATGATAAATTGGAAACCATCTTTAGAGTATACTCCCCCTTTTTATAAACTTTGTCGGTCGTATCCGCATCTGAAAAACCAGGAAGCAAGTTTATATTCGTATCACAATAAGCACCATTCTCGCTGTAATACTGCTCCTCAGCCATCTGCGCAGCTTTCAACCCGATTATCGCATCGGATTGTTTGGCCCGGTTCATATAGTTGGAATATGCCGGAATTGCGACTGCGGCCAGGATAGATAGTATGGCGACGGTTATCATCAGTTCAACCAGCGTAAAACCGCTATCATAATTTCTCTGAAAGCTCTTGCGACCAACGAAAAAATTTCTCTTCAAACTGTTCATAATCATTCCCCTTACTGTTTAATTTCAACTTTCTGAGTTAGGTTAAACAACTGATATTTATTGTTAAAATCATTTGCGCGCGATTTTTCTTTGCGTCTTGGCGTCTTGGCGGGAGACAAAAAAGCAGTTATCCCGCAAAGACGTCTATGCCCTTCAGGGTGCAAAGAGTAACAA
>WFRP01000092.1 GCA_015486505.1 Pseudomonadota bacterium
CAAAACTCGCTTACGCTCAAACAGTTGCAATGCTAATGGGCTCCCGCTCGCTTCCGAAAAACAACGAAATCGTTTCCGCAACCGCTTACGAAAAACCACCCCCGCCCCCTCCAGAAGGTGGGGGGTAAAATTTGGCTGAATAGTTACAATTTTTGTAAATATTCGGCTTGGCCGGATTGACACTTAAGTTGCAGAGAAAACTGGCGAACTTCACTTAACTTCGCTTCACGCAAGGACAGAATTAAATTCTGTCCCCACTTCAAGACAAAGCGGAAACAGTACCCGAATATTTAATTGTAACTCACACCTGAGTTCACGGATAGATTTTTTTGTGCTCTTTCGTGGTTTACGATACATTAACAAGTGTTATAACAGGAAACCCCCAACTCGTAAATCCCTTAAAACAAAAAACCTCGCCTTTGCAGATAGAATTTTAGTACCTTACAGGTTATTTTCTGCACCAAAAAACAAGATTTAATAATCAGAAAATGTTCTGATAAGAGTACTTATTTGCGACCATCGGATTGCCCTTGGGGTGCGGGCCGAAAACTTTCTTTCGGGTTGCGGGATAGTTCCCGCATTAGACCTTGATTTCTCATATTATATATGGTAGCAGACCATAAACTATTAAGTTATGTTGTTCGGGCGGTTAACTCAGCGGGAGAGTGCCACCTTCACACGGTGGAAGTCACTGGTTCAATCCCAGTACCGCCTACCAGATTTTCTGCCGGGGGGCCTTTTTCAGGCTCCCTTTTTTTTGCTTACGGTTAACTGTTTGTGATTGGAGGATAAAAATGGCCGCTAAAGTTTTTATGACCGATCTTCGGGCAAATTTCAAAGATAATCTGCTGACCAAGATTACCCGGCTACTGGAATCTTCCGGGCTGGCGGAAGGGATTCGGCCGCAGTCATTGACGGCGATCAAGCTTCATTTTGGTGAAGAGGGGAACGCTTCGTTTATCCGGCCGATTCTAGTGCGGCCGGTGGTTGACGCAATTCATAAACTTGAGGGTAAAGCTTTTGTTACGGATACAAATACGCTTTATGTCGGCTCGCGCAGTGATGCGGTCAAGCATCTTAAGACGGCGGCCCGGCATGGATTTAACTTGTCGGTTCTTGATGCTCCGGTTTTGATCGCTGACGGTTTGCGGGGTAACAGTGTCCAGAAGGTTAAGGTTGATCTAAAGCATTTTCAGGAGGTTAAAATTGCGGCCGAGATTGTTAACGCCGAGGCTATGGTCGTGATGAGCCATTTCAAGGGACACGAACTGCCGGGTTTCGGCGGAGCCTTAAAAAATCTCGGGATGGGCTGTGCCGGGCGTGAGGGTAAGTTGGCCCAGCATGCTAATATCAGTCCTAAAGTAGCCCGCAAACACTGTGTCGGCTGTGGTCAGTGTCTTGAATGGTGTCCGGCAGGAGCTATCTCTATAGATGAAAAAAGCTCTAAAGCGGTGATTGATAATGAGCCTTGTATCGGCTGCGGTGAATGTATTCTGATCTGTCCGAAAAGCGCGATTAATGTGCGCTGGACTGAAACCGGCCCGATCTTTCAGGAGAAGATGATTGAATACGCTTACGGGGCTTGTGCCGGGAAGCGGGAGCGTTGTTTCTTTATTAACTTCGTTATGCAGGTAAGCCCGGCCTGCGACTGTTATAACCATAATGATTTACCGGTGGTCGCCGATATCGGGATCCTGGCGGCAAAAGACCCGGTGGCTCTGGATCAGGCCTGCGCCGATCTGGTGATTGCGGCTCCGGGAATGCCCGGCAGCGCCCTGGGTGAGGAAACCGCGCCCGGCGGTGACAAGTTCAAAATTCTCTACCCTGAAATCGACTGGACGCTGCAGCTCGCCTATGCCGAAAAGATTGGTTTGGGGGCGCGGGCTTACGAGTTGGTAAAAGTGTAGGTGGCTTGCCGTTTCACTTTGGAGGTGCCCTTATGACGGTTCCGGTGATATCGGGTCAGGGCCTGTCTGCCGGAACTGGATTATCTTGCAAGCTGAGATTGTAAAACAGGTGTATCTATTCAGCCGAATCCGGGGTCGGGCGCGGTTTTTCTCCGCCAGGCGTTAAGATTTCTGTTTTTCCTTACGCTCACTGCGCCCGCCTTGCAAAACTCGCTTACGCTCAAACAGTTGCAATGCTGATGCGGGAACAGATCCCGCAACCGCTTA
>WFRP01000093.1 GCA_015486505.1 Pseudomonadota bacterium
CGACATCGGTACGGAATTTAAAGTAGTCTGAAGCCTGCCAGTAGAGCACCGTATCCCAGGAGGTCTCTTCGAAGAAGACCGCGTTCAGGTCAATCGCGAGATTGTCCAGAGGGTGAATTCTGAGGTTGACGCCGCCGATGCCGGAAGGACCGAGATCGCTGTAGTGCTGAACTACCAGCCCCCCGAAGCCTTCCGCTTCGAAACCGAGCCATTCCGGCATATCATAACGGGCCCAGAGACCGTCAAAGTGAACCGTCTCGGCACCGTAGGCGTATTGGCGGCCGGCGCGGATGGTCAGGGCGTCATCAAAAAGACCGCTCTTTTCCAGGTAAGCGTAGTAACATTCAAAGTCCTGGCGATGGTCGCCGCGGCTGTCCGTGTAATCCTGGAAGATTGAGCCGGCGCGGGTGCCGTCGATATCCTTGGTATAACTGAGCATGGATGTGATACTTAGACCCAGATCTTCCCAGTTGGCATTAAGGTTCAATGTCTCAAAAAAATCCTGATCCTGATCCTCATCACTTACCATGAAATCCGCGGGTTTGTCAGACCATTGCAGGCGATACGCGGTTGTACTGTGCAGAGACAGATCCGCTCCACCTAATTCCAGAGCCCATCCGGAGGTCGCCAGCAGGCAGCATCCCAGTATCAGCCCGGCCACAAGCTGCAGTCGTCGCCATTGTAATTCAGCCATCTAAATAGTCCTTTTTGGTTTTTGGTTTGTCGGTGCTGATTATTAAAAACTTAAAAAAGAGCACCGATTGCTCTAATAATATACACATTAAATTTTACTTATGGTCATAAACAGCTTGAGGTCATACATTAACGGACTGTAATAGTCAAGCTGAAAATTGCACATAATTTTATTCCGTTTTGTCGCTATGAAGTTGTCTTGTAGAAATAATATTAATATTCAAATTATTATATCTGATTTTAACGATTTGAATTTATTGATAAGTTAGATTGCGGCGTAAATGTCGCCGGGAACATGATGGGTGGATGCGCCCATTGTATTTTTATTAGAGCTATTTAATTTTTCTGCTGAAGTTTTTATTTAGGGAGCATACACTAAGACAATGGTTCGGGATAACTCTAATGCGGGAACTATCCCCGCAACCCAAAAGAAAGTTACCGGCCCGCAAATAAGTACTCTTATCAGAACATTTTCTGACTATTGAAGCTTGTTTTTCCTTACGCTCGCTGCGCCCGCCTTGCAAAACTGGCTTACGCTCAAACAGTTGCAATGCTAATGGGCTCCCGCTCGCTTCCGAAAAACAACGAAATCGTTTCCGCAACCGCTTACGAAAAACCACCCCCGCCCCCTTCAGAAGGTGGGGGGTAAAATTTGGCTGAATAGTTACAAAATCGGTTGCTTTTTTTTATTACTTCATCCATAAGCAATAGAATTAGTTGAATGATAGTTGTGGGTATAACCTGCGGGTGGTGAAAACAATTATTTTCAGGACAAATAATCATATTTTGCAAAGGGAGAATGAAAAATGCCGTACGTTAATATCAAGGTTGCCGGGAAACTGGAGCGGGAACAGAAAGCTGAAATCTGTGCCGGGGTTACCGAGGTGATTGCCCGGGTAGCGCATAAACCGAAAGAGGCGGTTCTGGTTTTTATTGACGAGGAGGAGCGTGACAATATCAGTAAAGGCGGGGTTCTGCTCTCTGAACTGCTAAAATAACCGGCCCTGATTTTTAACCCAAGATGAACCCGGATGGAGACAGATGATCCAGATATCACAGTTTTATCTGTGTGCATCTGTGTCTATCTGTGGTTGCATTTTAAATGCGGAGGGAACCTACGGATGAAAAGATGGTTGAAGTTCCTGTTGTGGGGTGGCGGTCTGGTGGCCGTTTTGATGATTGCGGCCGGGATAGCAGTGCGGTTTTATTTCAACGAAGCTCGTTTGCGGGCGCTTTTACTGCCGCCGGTACGTGAAGCTTTAGGGCGCGAAGTTGAAATTTCATCAATCGGGATTGATCTTTTCAGTGGGATAAAGATCGGCGGCCTGGTGATTAAGGAAGCTGATGCTCAAGCGGATTTTATTAAGGTCAAAGAGCTGGGTTTAAGTTATTCACTTTTGCCTTTACTGGAAAAACGTTTAGAGATTGGCCGGATATGGTTGGAAAAACCGACGGTTAATATCCGGCGTAACCGGGATGGCAGTTTTAATTTCTCAGGTTTGCAAGTGCTGCAACCCGGGCCGGAAAAAACTGTGAATAATTCTTCGGCTCAGACTGCGTCCCCGGACAGCCCGGTTCAAAAATCTCTGCCTCTGGCTCTGGTGGTGCAGCGTTGCGATATCAGCGGGGCGGTCGTAACCTTTGTTGATAAACTCAAGGAACTGCCCGATGTTAAAATGACAGCTGATTTAAGCACGAAACTTGATCTTGGTGACCTGAAACCGGAGTCAATCAAGGTTGACGGAAAACTTAAATTCAATTTGGCCGCTGAATATAAATCCCTGGTCCCTGCGGCTGTCGGCACTATTGATTTTGATCGTAAAAAGATTGTTTATAAGGTGGATTTGCGGCAGGAAAATGAGACCTGTACGTTGAGTGGGTCGCTAAGTAACTATCTTGGCCGGGTTCCTGATCTGGTTCTGGATATCAAAGCCCAGCGGCTTGATCTGGCTTATCTGGCAGGTTTGGGGCAGCAGATTCCTCCGACCGGGCCGGAGGCCAAAAAGCCGGTTTCCGGCAAAACCGGAGCGGCGGATAAAACAGCAAAAACTACCACGACGGCGCCGCTTACGGCCCGGGGGAAAATTTCTATAGAACAGGCTTTGTATGAGACTTATCAGGTCGATGATTTTTTTCTGCGTTACGATTTTGATGGCACGAACCTTAGCTTGAGTGAACTTGCCGGGAAATTTGCGGAGGGTGTTTTTGCGGGAGCGGCTGATGTCAAGTCATTGTTGCAACAGCCGGATTTTAAAGGGGAGTTTTCATTTTCCGCTCTTGATCTGGGAGCTTTGCTGAAAATGGCCGCACCGGAACTTAAAGATCGTCTCTATGGTGTCGGAGCCGGAGAGTTTACGTTCTCTGGCCGCAGCGGCCCCGGCAAGACCTTGTCGCGGACGCTTTCGCTTGACGGTAAATACAGTCTGCGGCAGGCGGGAATGCGCAAATTGCCGCTGACGGCGGCGTTGGCCGGGATTCTGGCCATGCCGCAACTGGAAGATCTTGAAATGGATGAGTTTGCCGGAGATATCAAGATAAAAAAAGGCCTGATTAAACTTAACAGCAATTGGCATGGAGAGCAGTTAAGCGGCAGCGCGATCGGTGATATCGGCCTTGACGGCGGCCTTGAGTTACCGGTAAATCTGGTTCTAAGCCAAAATTTAAGTGCGAAACTGGCCCAGCGTTACGCCTGGGTGAAAGAGACTTTTAACGACAAAGGTGAAGCTGAGGTTGCGCTCTTTCTTGCCGGTAATCTCACCCAGCCTCAATTACGCCTGGATAAAGCGAAAGTCACACAGCGTCTGCAGAAAAAACTTGAGGATAAACTTCTGCGGAAACTGGATAAGCGCCTGCGCGCCGATGAGTCTGAAACTGGAGAAAAATCCAAAGCTGCGTCGCCGGCAGAACTTTTGCGTAATCTTCTGGAGAAAAAGCAGTAGCTTTCCGCCTGGGCAAAGATTTCATTCCCGGTTCGATAGCTATGGCAATCCGTCTTTAGCGGCGCATTATTTAACTTGCCCTTTACATAAGCGGAGAAATTTGCTATCCCGGACAAGGCATTTTGGGGTACTGAAAAATCGCGGGATTAACTTTGATGTATTGTAACTATTCAGCCGAATCCGGGGTCGGGCGCGATTTTTCTCCGCTAGGCGTTAAGATTTCTGTTTTTCCTTACGCTCGCTGCGCCCGCCTTGCAAAACTCGCTTACGCTCAAACAGTTGCAATGCTGATGCGGGAACAGCTCCCGCAACCCAAACAGGGCTTTTCAGCCCGCACCCAAGGGCAATCCGATGGTCGCACCCAAGGGCAATCCGATGGGCGCACCCCAAGGGCAATCCGATGGGCGCACCCCAAGGGCACTTCCGTTGGGCGCACCCCAAGGGCACTTCCGTTGGGCGCACCCCAAGGGCACTTCCGATGGTCGCAAATAAGTACTCTTATCAGAACATTTTCTGACTGTTAAATCTTGTTTTTTGGTACATAAAATAACCTGTAAGGTACTAATGGGCTCCCGCTCGCTGGGAAAAACAACGAAATCGTTTCCGCAACCGCTTACGAAAAACCACCCCCGCCCCCCTCCAGAAGGTGGGGGGGGTAAAATTTGGCTGAATAGTTACGATGTATTTACCAAAAGTTACAACATTATCAACTTTTCAGGAGAGTGAGAATGGCTGTTGTTGTTCAATATATCGTGATCAGGAATGGAGAGCAGAAGATGACTTTTACCTCCAAGAAAGAGGCTGATGCCTATGATAAACTGCTTGATATTTCCGACCGGATGTATACCTTTTTAGAGGCGTCAAAGCTGGAAATGAGCGCCGACCAACTCGAAGAGCTGGCTTTTTTTATTGCGGAAAATCGGGAGGCGGCCATCGGCCTGCTGCGCGGCGGCAAGCCGGGGAATAAACCTTTACTTGAGAGTAAAAAAACCGGCAAGGAAGAAAAGAAAAGCGGCGGCTCCGGGCGGAAAACGGCAAAAAGCCGCAAGACCGCGGCCGTTGCCGAGGTTGCCTGATATTTCCCGGTTGCCGGTTTGCTTTGATTGTCTGAGAGGCGTTGATTTTGCGGAATTTCCGGATTGGAGCCGGGCTCTTTTTACTGCTTGTTTTGGGCTGTGCCTGTCAGGCACCGCCCTCCAAGTTCAAGCGGCCTCTGGAGAAATTCAGTGATCTGGCGGTAAAAGGGGTACGCATCGGGATTGTCGATCCTGATTTAGGTCCGGCGGGCCGTTACGCGCTGGAGGTTATTGCCAGGTTGCAAGTTGCGGATGCGCCGGCTGCCGCCAAAATCACCGGCAATATCGTTACCCATGAAGCTCACGTCCGGGCCTTGCTGTACAAACTTCTGCAGCGGGAAATCGATGCCGGGTTTTTCTATCGCAGTGATGCCTTGGCCGCCGCAGACAAAATAAAGATAATTGAGATTCCTCAAGCTTACGCAGTCTTCCCCGAATATTCTCTGGCCCGAATCAAAGGAACGGCTTATCCTGCAATCGCCCTCGATTTTATTGCCTGGCTCAGGGCGGCGGAACAATGTAAATATTGGCTTGCCTGTGGCTTCAAACCGCTTCCGGCGGTTATCGGCAGCGAAAATTTCACTTCGGCAAAATCTTTAGCTCCATCTGCTAATGAGAGCCGGCTGACGATTTTTGCGGCGGCAGTTTTTTACGATGTCTTAAATGTTTTAGCCCAAACCTACCGCGAGCAGAAAGGGGTCAGAATTAACTGTGAATTTGCCGGTTCGGGAAAACTCTACCAGAGGATTGAACAGGGGGCCCAGGGTAAATATGGGGCCGATATCTTCCTGTCGGCCGCCCCGGTCTATATTACCAGGCTTGAAGCACGCGGACTGGCCGACAGTGCGCAAAAATTTATGCGCAATGATCTGGTGGTCGGCGTAAGCAGATGAAAATTTTTTACGGGCACTGCAAATCTTGAAGCTGTCACGCTTTTCCTCACTGATCACTATAGTTGTCCTGGGTGCCGGACTCTTTTTCGGTTCACCATTTGTCGCGTTACTGAAGTCTTTTACGCTGGCTGACGGTTTTTCGGCCCTGCTGAATTACAAGGTGCTGGCGGTGGTCGTTACCAGCCTGCTGACCGCTTTCGCCGCAACCGGGCTGGCGGCGGTGGTCGGCACCGTTTTAGGCTACTATTTTACCTTCCATAAACAGCCCGGCCGCCGCTGGCTGAAAACCTTCTTTTCTTTGCCGCTGGTGCTGCCGCCATCGGCGGCCGGTTATATGCTGCTGCTCGCCTTCGGCCGTTATGGTTTAATCGGCGGCCCCCTCTACCAGGTATTTTCAGTTCAGATAATGTTTACGGTAAGCGCCCTGATTTTGGCCCAGTTTTTCGTGGTCATGCCTTTGATGATGCAGGCGGCAAGTTCGGCTTTTCAGCAGGTGCCGGACTCGCTGGTGAAAGCCAGTCACTCCTTGGGGGCGGATGAATTTACGACCTTCAGCAAAGTTCTGCTGCCGCTTTCGCGGCCGGTGCTGATGGCCGGAGTAATTACCGCTTTTGCCCGGGCATTAGGTGAGTTCGGGGCGACGATGATGGTGGCCGGCCGTCTTAAAACGATTCCGATTATGATCTATGTTAAAGCGATGGGCGGTGATAGCGGCGTCGCTGACGGGCTGTCGCTGCTGTTGGTGCTGCTCTCGTTTATGATTTTACTGCTGGTCAATTTTATCGGGGAGCAAAGATGAGATGGCTTTGATCCTTGAAAATGTTTCGCTTGAGATTGAGCACAATTTAATCCTTGAGCAGATAAGTTTTCAGCTGCCGATCGGTCAGGTTCTGGTGATTCTCGGCAACTCCGGGGCCGGCAAGAGTAAACTGCTCGAGGTTGTCGCCGGTCTCAGCCGCAATCAGATCGGCAGCATTGTTTATGGCGGCCGGGATTTAAGCCGGCTGCAGCCGCAGGCGCGGCCGATCGGCTTTGTCTTTCAGAATTACGCTCTCTTTCCTAATCTGACGGCGGCGGAGAATATTCTTTTCGGGCTTAAAGCCCGGCAGGCGCCGATTTCAGAGCAGCAAAAATGGCTTCAGCTGGTTGCGGTTGAACTTAAAATTGATCATCTGCTCAAGCGCTTCCCGGCGGAACTTTCCGGCGGCCAGCAGCAGCGGGTCGCTCTTGCCCGTTGTCTGGTTTTGCGACCGGAAATCCTGCTTTTGGACGAGCCTCTTTCAGCGCTCGATGCCGCCAGTCGGGAACGACTGGTTATGCTCATGAAAAGAATTCAGAAAAAATATCGGGTGACGATGCTCTATGTTACTCATGACCATAATGAAGCGCGTTTTATGGGCGATCTGGTGTTGGTTATCGATCAGGGCCGGGTCGTGCAGATCGGGCCGCCGGAGATGATCTTCGCCCGTCCGGTTTCACGTTTTGTCGCCCATTTTACCGCGACCCGAAACATTCTGCCGGGGCGGCTGCTGAAAAGCTGCGGCCCGAACCTGAATTTAGTTGAGGTCGTCGGAATGCAGCTTTTATCCGCCTCTTTCCCGGCCGGCAGCGCCGCGGTCTGGGTCTGTATCCGGCCTGAATATTTCAATCTGGTTGCGGCCGCCCCGGAACCGGGTTCAGACTCCGGGTCTGCGGCTCAGGCTTTTGCCGAGCCGCTTGCAATTGCCGGTGATAATAACCTTATCTCCGGCTTTCAGGTTTCCCAGATTATGCCGCAGAGCGGGGCTACCGTGCTGCTTGAATTGCGTAACCGGGGGGTGCGTCTATTACTGTTAGCCTCTAACCGCCGGATTGCCGACTATAATTTGCGCGTCGGCAACCGGGTGCAGATTGCGGTGGCCGCCGAACATATTCACTGCCTGCCCCGGCAGCCGGATGATATCTACTGCCGGCCGGAATAAGTACTCTTATCAGAACATTTTCTTGTTTTTACAGTTGAAAAAAGCTGTCGAAAAAAACAAGAAAATAACCTGTAAGGTACTAATGCGGGAACTAACTCCCGCAACCCAAACAAAGCTTTGCGGCCCGCAAATAAGTACTCTTATCAGAACATTTTCTGGATATTAAATCTTGTTTTTTGGTGCAGAAAATAACCTGTAAGGTACTAATGCGGGAACTATCTCCGCAACCTAATCGGGCCTTTTTGGCCCGCAAATAAGTACTCTTATCAGAACATTTTCTTGTTTTTACAGTTGAAAAAAGCTGTCGAAAAAA
>WFRP01000094.1 GCA_015486505.1 Pseudomonadota bacterium
AAATCCGGCATTGAAATTCACCTGCTGCAACTGAAGCTTAACCAGTTCACTCACCCGGAGACCGGCCCCGTAGAGAACTGCAAGCATCACCCGGTCGCGCTGACCCAGGGTGGTATCCGGGTCCGGGGCCGCAAGCAGAGCTTTCATTTCCGTAACGCTCAAAACCTCCGGCAGATTTTTATCAATCCGGGGCAGAGCAAAACCTGTAAGCGGCTGCCGTTTTATCTCACCCTTGGCGAGCAGAAACTTAAAAAAAGAATTCAGCGCCGAAAAGCGCCGCCGGATGGTCCGCCGGGCGTAATTCTTTTTTAATAATGCAATGTAACTGCTCACCTGACCTTGCGAAAGCGTTTCCGGATCAGTTACTTTCAGACGCGCAAGAAAAGCGCCGAAATGCTCAAGATCAACCCGGTAGGCCGCCACCGTCGCCGCGGCCAGGCCGCGCTCCAGCAGCAGATAATCCAGAAAACGCTCAACCTGTTCGGCATACATAAAAGAAACTCTTCTTTGCTGATGCGGGAACAAACCCCGCGGTAAAAACCGACCACAAAAGTCCCGGGGAAAAATTGTGCAAAAGGACAGTAATTATCTGGCCACCCAATTTTCCAACTTCAATCCCGGAACCCGCAAAAATTCTCTGCTGTTATCACTCACTAAGATTGCGTCCAGTGCCAATGCGTGAGCGGCGATAAGAAGGTCGTTTGCTCCAATAGGCGTTCCCTTTTGTTTGAGATGGGCCCGAATCTTACCATATTCCCGACCTGCTTGCTCGGGCCAATCCAGTACAAGCACATATTGAAGAAAATCAGACAATGCCGCCTGGTTCTCAGCCTGTTTCACGGAAAGTTCAACTCCGTACCAGAGTTCCGCCAGGACAATACTTGAAATTGCCACTTCTCCGATATCTCTCTGAATCATTTTTGCCTTAACTTCCGGAGGACATTTTTTGATAATGGCAATACAGATGTTTGTATCCAATAGATATATCATATAAACGGTTCCCGTTCTTCCGGAATCAACTCATCAATGCGATCGGGGAAATCATCTGTAAAATGTTTTGCTGAAACAAAATACTGAGCCCACGATTTTGGTTTAGGGCTGAGAATCAACTGCTCACCCACCTGTTCGACGTAAACCTCATCAGTAGTGAAACGATACTGTTTGGGAATTCGCACGGCCTGACTGCGGCCGGTTATAAAAACTCTTGCTGTAGATTTTTCCATAATTACACCTCATATAAATTTCACAAAAATATGCCGTATATCAGCTAATGCGGGAACTATCTCCGCAACCTAATCGGGCCTTTTTGGCCCGCAAATAAGTACTCTTATCAGAACATTTTCTTGTTTTTTCAAACCGAAAATAACCTGTAAGGTACTAATGCGGGAACTATCCCGCAACCCAAAAGAAAGTTTTCGGCCCGCAAATAAGTACTCTTATCAGAACATTTTCTTGTTTTTTCAAACCGAAAATAACCTGTAAGGTACTAAACACTACCCAATCTTCTCTTCGCCGAAATCGCGCATCGCGTTGGCATCATTATCAACTGGTGAAAGCATAGCGATCGCGTGTTTATAGATCAGATGGCTGGTAAAATCGTCATTTAATATAAGCGTGTGATTATCAAAACTGCTGATGCGGCCCTCTTTGGCGGTGCCGCCGACCAGCTCAACGCTGACCCGGCGGCGCTCGCGCCGTAAGCGATTTAAGAACTGCTCCTGCACATTCGCCTGATGTCGTGTCATTTCCTAACATCCTCCACGGTTTTTCGCTCTACTGATTACCATTATCAATTAGCATCAGAGAAATGTTTTGGCAAACAAAACCTCAAAAATAGGATGACAGAAACCCCGTAAACTGCTAAAAGGCGGCGCGTTCGCAAATAAACCCGCAACCTGTAAACAAAAAAAACGGCAATTTAGGATTATGAAAGATTTCTCCCGTTATACCGGCACCAGTGAATATATTGTTTCCGAAGACCTGCGGAATGATGTTAATGTCGCCATCGCTTTAGGCCGCCCCCTGCTGATTAAAGGCGAGCCCGGCACCGGCAAGACCCTGCTGGCAAAAAGTGTGGCTCAGGGGCTGGGACTAAAGCTTTTGACCTGGAACATCAAATCGACGACCAAGGCCCAGGACGGCCTCTATATCTATGATACGGTACAGCGTTTAAACGACTCCCGTTTCGGCGGTGAAGGGATTGATGTCGCCAACATCGAAAACTACATCAAACTCGGCAAACTCGGTGAAGCTTTTGCCAATCCGGTGCAGTCGGTAGTTCTGATTGATGAAATCGACAAGGCCGATATCGAGTTCCCCAACGATCTTTTGGCCGAACTTGACGATATGAAATTCTATATCCCGGAGACCCGGAAAACGATTGCCGCCAAAAACCGCCCGGTAATCATCATCACCAGCAACTCTGAAAAAGAGCTGCCCGACGCCTTTTTACGGCGCTGCGTTTTTCACTATATCGAATTTCCGGATCAGGAGCTGATGGCCGACATTGTTGAAGTCCACTTCCCCGGCCTCGACAAAAAGATGGTCAAACAGGCGATGGAAGCCTTCTATCAGCTGCGCGAGCTCGATGGTCTGCGCAAAAAACCCTCGACCAGCGAACTTATCGACTGGCTCAAGGCTCTGCTCGCCGCCGGTAAAACCGGCAAAACCGATTTCAAAAAAGAGCTCCCCTTCTTGGGGGCGCTCTTAAAAAATGAGAACGACTACGAAATTGCCGCCCGCCAGCGCAGCGCTTTTCAGCGCCGCGGCGCCTTAAACAACTTCCGCCGTTAAGAGTTAAATCTATGTTTACCGGATTTTTCTTCTGCCTGCGGGCCCATAAGATCATGGTCACGCCGACCGAATGGCTGGCGTTGATGGAGGCTTTGGCGCGCGGCTTTGCCGGCAACAGCCTGGTCTCGTTTTATCATTTGAGCCGGGCCCT
>WFRP01000095.1 GCA_015486505.1 Pseudomonadota bacterium
GATAAGAGTACTTATTTGCGACCAGCGGATTGCCCTTGGGGTACGGGCCGAAAAGGCCTGATTGGGTTGCGAGCTTGTTCCCGCATCAGATTATTCGATTATTAGTGTAAGCGTTTTTGGGTTGGATATGGAGAAAATAATTATGAGCGGTAATTTATTTGTTAATGTAAGGTTGGTGCGGGAACGGCTTTCGCAACCGGAAATCGCTTGTCCAGGTTCGCGTATAAGTACTCTTGTCCGTAAGGTTTCCGGTTCTTCAGATCGTAAAACAACCTTTAAGAAACTGTCTGTTTCCGGTCTTCGGAATCTGCTTTTCCTGGTGGCCGCTGTCATCCTGCTGGCCGGCAGCCCGGCTGAAGCTCAGACGCCGGCGAAACCCCAGGGAGAGGGCTTCAGTTCACCCCGGCAGGCGGTTGCATCTCTGGTCGCGGCGGTACGCCGGGTCGATCGGGCCGGGGTTCTGGAGATTCTTGGAAGTGAAGCCTGGGATCTGGTTTTTTCCGGTGATCCGGTTGAGGGAAAAACGGAAGCGGAAAATTTTATCAGGGCCTATGACGAAAAACATCAGATTAAAATGACCAGCGCGACTTCAGCCTCTCTGATGATCGGCACCGATGATTATATCTATCCGATTCCGATAACTAAAATCGATAAGCTGTGGTACTTTGATGTTGCGGCCGGCCGGGAAGAGCTGCTCAATCGCCGGATCGGCCGGAATGAACTGGCGGTGATTCAGGTTATGCTGGCCTATGTTGAGGCCCAGCTTGAATATGCCAGCAAGGATCGGGACGGTGACGGTGTGCTTGAGTATGCCCAGAAAATTCAAAGCTCTCCCGGGAAACGGGACGGTCTCTACTGGCCCGTAAAGGAGGGTGAAAAGATCAGTCCTTTAGGCCCTTTGCTTGCCAAAGCCGCCAGTGAAGGCTATCACGAAGATCCGGATCTGCCACAGCCCTATAACGGCTACTATTATAAAATTGTCACCCGACAGGGTGAGAATGCTCCCGGCGGAGCTTATGATTACATTGTTAACGGCAATATGATTTTAGGCTTCGGTCTTCTGGCCTATCCGGCAAAATATGGTGTCTCCGGGATTATGACTTTTGCGGTTAATCAGAAAGGGGTAATCTATGAGAGTGACCTTGGTAAAGATACCGATGCTATCGTTAATAAAGTGATAAAATATAATCCCGATGAACATATCTGGCATAAAGTCAGCGATAAGGATATAGAAGATAACGAATAGGCTTGATTTGCGTTATTTTTGTACGCGGCCTATGCCCGTAAAACATTTTTCATTCGTAATGGCTGCCAATGCTACTTTTGCCTTAAATTCTGGACTATGTTGCTTTCTTTTTTTTGCTCATGATCATCTCCTTGATTTGTGAGTAATCTATAGCTTAGCACATTGTCCAGTTTTTTTTGGACCACCTCAGCCCAAAACAGAAGACAACCAAGTGTTGAGGACTTGTATCGAATCGCAAAAATATTAGTACCTTACAGGTTATTTTCTGCACCAAAAAACAAGATTTAATAATCAGAAAATGTTCTGATAAGAGTACTTATTTGCGGGCCGAAAAAGCCCTGTTTGGGTTGCGGGAGTTAGTTCCCGCATTAGTACCTTACAGGTTATTTTCGGTTTGAAAAAACAAGAAAATGTTCTGATAAGAGTACTTATTTGCGGGTCGCAAGGCTCCGTTTGGGTTGCGGGATCTGTTCCCGCATTAGATGTAAATCCGAAAGAACTATTGAAAGAAGCTTTGAATGACTAAAGAATATCAAATAGAAGAAAGCCTGATTGAGCAACTGAAAGAGTTGAAATACACTCATCGACCTGACATAACAGACAGGAAATCGCTTGAACAGAACTTCAAAGCCAAATTTGAGGCTCTCAACCGTGTTCGACTTTCAGAAAGCGAGTTTCTGCGTTTACGAGAGGAAATCATTAATCCGGATGTTTTCGCGGCTTCAAAAATGTTGCGCGAAAGACAATATTTTCAACGTGAGGATGGAACACCTTTACATTACACGCTGGTAAATATCAAAGATTGGTGTAAAAATGAGTACGAGGTCATTCGTCAGTTACGCATCAATACAGAAAACAGCAATCAACGCTATGACGTAATTTTGCTGATTAACGGCTTGCCGGTGGTTCAGATTGAGTTAAAGAAACTGGACATTTCACCACGAAAAGCGATGCAGCAAATTGTGGATTACAAAAACGAACCCGGCAACGGCTACGGAAATACGCTGATGTGTTTCATGCAATTGTTCATTGTTAGCAACCGCAGCAATACGTTCTATTTTGCCAATAACAAAAACCAACATTTTCAATTCAATGCAGATGAACAGTTTCTGCCCATTTACAAATTAGCAGACGAACAAAACAACAAGATAAGCCACCTTGAACCTTTCACCAAAAAGTTCTTATCAAAATGTACTTTGGGTGAAATGGTTAGTAAATATATGGTACTGGTAGAAAGCGAACAAAAGATGATGGTGATGCGGCCGTATCAGATTTATGCGGTTAAAGCAATTGTTGACTGCATTCACCAAAACAGAGGCAATGGCTACATCTGGCACACTACCGGAAGTGGTAAAACATTGACTTCGTTCAAAGCATCTACCTTGCTGAAAGACAATCCTGATATTGAAAAATGTTTGTTTGTAGTTGACCGTAAAGACCTTGACCGGCAAACCCGTGAGGAGTTTAATAAATTTCAGGAAGGCAGCGTGGAAGAAAACACCAATACCGAAACTTTGGTCAGGCGTTTACTTTCGACTGATTATGCCGATAAGGTTATTGTTACAACCATACAAAAACTGGGATTGGCATTAGTGCCTTACAGGTTATTTTCTTGTTTTAAAACAAGAAAATGTTCTGATAAGAGCACTTATTTGCGGGCCGCAAGGCCCTGTTTGGGTTGCGGGATCTGTTCCCGCATTAGATCAGAATAGTAAGCGAAATAAACAGAAAGCCAGTAAAGGTGTTCAAACATTCAAAGAACGGTTGGAACCATTAAAAAATAAACGGGTGGTTTTCATTTTTGACGAGTGCCATCGTTCCCAGTTCGGTGAAAATCACAAAGCGATTAAAGAATTCTTTCCAAATGCTCAGCTTTTTGGATTTACAGGAACACCCATTTTTGAAGAGAATGCAACTCTTAAAATCCGTGAAGACCAATACGAAACTTACAAGACAACGGAAGCGATTTTTGAAAAACAATTGCATGCCTACACCATTACCCACGCCATAGATGATAAAAACGTGCTGCGTTTTCACATCGATTATTATAAAGGCAAGGGTGAAAAGTCCGTTAAACCGGGCGAAGCCCTTGCACAGCATGCGGTAGCTGAGACCATTATCGAAAAACACGATGCAGCCACCAACAACCGGAAATTTAATGCACTGTTCGCAACAGCTTCTATTAATGACGCTATCGCATTTTATCGACTATTCAAAGAAATACAAGAGAAAAAATTGATAGAAAACCCTGAATTCGAACCACTCAATATCGTTAGTGTGTTTTCACCGCCAGCCCAGTTGATTGCACAGAATGGCGACCGGCAAAGCCAAAAAAATGCAGCAGATATTAAACAGCTTCAGGAAGACTTGGCTCAGGAAAAAGAAGACAACAAACAAAACCCTGAAGAGAAGAAAGCGGCTTTAATGGAAATTATTGCCGATTACAATAAACAATACGGCACAAATCATACGATTAACGAATTTGACCTGTATTATCAAGATTTGCAAAGACGTATCAAAGACCAGAAGTACAGCAATAAAGATTATCCGCATAAAAACAAGATTGATATTTGCATTGTGGTGGATATGTTGCTCACCGGTTTCGACTCCAAATATCTGAATACCTTGTATGTGGACAAAAACCTGAAATACCATGGTTTGATACAAGCTCTTTCGCGTACCAACCGGATTTTGAATGATACAAAACCCTATGGAAATATTTTAGATTTCCGCTCGCAACAGGATGCTGTAAACCAGGCTGTCACGCTGTTCTCCGGTGAGGACAGTAGCAAAGCCAAAGAAATCTGGATGGTCGAACCTGCTCCGGTGGTAATTGAAAAATATCAGGAAGCTGTTGAGAAACTGGGCGTTTTTATGGAAGAACATGATTTAGTAAGAGAACCTCAAGCCGTGTATAATTTATATGGAGATGCCGCAAAAATTGCCTTTGTTAAGAATTTTAAAGAAGTTCAGCGACTTAAAACCCAGCTTGACCAGTACACCGATTTAGACGAAGGACAACAAAATAAGATTGAACGTATTTTGCCAAAGGATACCTTGCAGGAATTCAGAAGTTCGTATTTGGAAACGGCAAAGCAACTTAGGGAAATTCAGCAAAAAGAAGGAGACGATGCGCCTGACGATATACAGCAACTCGATTTTGAATTTGTACTCTTTGCTTCTGCGGTAATTGATTACGATTACATTATGAACCTGATTGCTGATAGTACACAGAAGAAACCTTCTAATGCGGGAACTAACTCCCGCAACCCAAACAGGGCTTTGTGCCCCGCAAATAAGTACTCTTATCAGAACATTTTCTGATTATTAAATCTTGTTTTTTGGTACAGAAAATAACCTGTAAGGTACTAAACAAAAAATGACCAAAGCGCAGGTAATTAGTTTGCTAAAATCGAACTCTAACCTGATGGAAGAAGAGGAAGATTTAACCGACTATATCAATCAGGTGGATTGGAACAAGGGGCAATCCGCAGATGAGCTAAAACAAAACTTTGAAACTTTTAAGGTAGAGAAGTACAACAGAGAACTGGCTGCCATTGCAGGTAAACACGGTTTGCAAACCGCAGAATTAAAAAGTTTTGTTGAGCAGATAATGAGCCGGATGATTTTTGATGGAGAAAAACTAACAGACCTGATGGAACCGCTGGATCTGGGTTGGAAAGAACGCAGCAAAGCTGAAACCGCTTTGATGAATGAATTATTACCACTACTAAAAAAACTAGCCCAGGGGCGTGAAATTTCAGGATTAGCAGCTTATGAAAAATGAAATTATCTTATATCAATCTGACGAACTTCCCGAAAGAATTCAAGTCAGACTTATGGATGACACGGTGTGGCTTAATCGTCAACAATTATCCCTGTTGTTTGGAAGGGATATAAAAACTATCGGGAAACATATCAACAATGTTTTTGCAGAAGGTGAACTGCAAAAAGAGGCAACTGTCGCAAATTTTGCGACAGTTCAAATTGAAGGCGGAAGAAGGGTCGAACGCCAGATAGAGCACTACAATCTGGATGTAATTATTTCGGTTGGTTATCGGGTTAAATCCAAACAAGGTACGAAGTTTAGGATATGGGCAACAAAAATTTTAAGAGATTATTTACTCAAAGGCTACGCCTTAAATCAGCGAATGAACCGGATCGAAAACAATGTTGAAAATCTTGCAGAAAAAGTTGATGAAATTTCTTTGCAAATCCAATCCACCGAAATCCACAACCAGGGTATTTTCTACAACGGGCAGGTTTTTGATGCTTACCTGCTTATTGCCGAAATAATTAAAAGCGCAAAAAATCCATTATTCTTATTGATAATTATGTTGATGAAACCGTTTTGGCCATGCTCGACAAACGAAACAAAAACTGCACGGCAACGATTTTTACAAAAAATATTACCAAGAAATTGAAATTGGATGTTGAAAAACACAACCAACAATATCCTGAAATAGAACTTAAAAAATTAACAACCGCCCACGACCGTTTTTTAATTACCGACCGCAAAACCGTTTACCACTTTGGCGCAAGCCTGAAAGATGCCGGCAAAAAATGGTTTGCTTTTTCAAAAATGAAAATGGATGCCGGGGATATAATTGAAAAATTAAAAATGGATAATTGAGAATAATGAGCGATAATAAAACACATAATAGATTGATACCGGAGTTAAGATTTCCGGAGTTTAAGGATGATGGGGAGTGGGTGTTTGAACCTCTTAATGAAATTTGCAAGTTAGTAAGAGGACCCTTTGGAGGTGCATTAAAAAAGGAAATTTTCGTAAAGGAGGGTTATGTGGTTTATGAACAATCTCATGCTATTTATAGCAATTTCAATTCATTTAGGTACAAGATTGATGAAAATAAATTTTCTGAACTGAAAAGGTTTGCTGTTCATGCAGGAGATTTAATTATGAGCTGTTCTGGAACTATGGGAAAGTTTGCCATAATACCTGATGATTTTGAGCAGGGTGTTATTAATCAAGCCTTATTAAAACTAACTGCTAAAAATGGTTATAACAATTCCTTTGTAAAAGTAAGTCTTGAAACAGACACAAACCAAAAAAAGCTTTTGTCGCAATCAGCTGGGGGTGCTATCAAAAATGTTGTTTCCGTTTCTCAAATAAGAGAATTGGAATTAGCAATACCTAAACCCAAAGAACAACAAAAAATCGCTTCCTGTCTTTCTTCCCTGGATGAATTAATCACGGCACAGGCGGAGAAAATAGAGCAATTACAACAGCATAAAAAGGGATTGATGCAGGGATTGTTTCCGAGAATAGAGAATCTGTAATGGAAAAATTCAGAAACAAATATCGAATAGAATCAACACGGTTACAAAAATGGGATTATCGTTGGAACGGGGCATATTTTATAACCATTTGCACAAAAAATCGGGAAAATTATTTTGGTGAAATCGATCCACAACAGGTCGTAATGCAATTTTCAAATATTGGAATTATTGCCAATATTATGTGGTATGAAATTAAAAACCATGCAAATAATATTGAATTGGGAAAATTTGTCGTAATGCCCAATCATACCCATGGAATTTTGATTTTGAAAAACAATAATTATGATATCAACAACGCCACGGATGACGTGGTGGGTAACGTGATGGATGATGCCACGGGTAACGCCACGGGTAACGCCATGGGTAACGCCATGGGTAACGTAGAGACAGGGCATGCCCTGTCTCTACATCATCATCATCATCATCATCATCAACCGCCACATCATCATCAACAACCACCGTCGCCACAACATCAACCACAATCATCGCAACCATTTGTGAAATCCCAATCGCAAAAAACCATTGGACAACAACGGTTTCAAAATATTGGTAAAAATTCAATTTCATCAATAATTGGGTCGTATAAATCTGCCGTTACAAAACACGCAAATCGTTTGGGATTCGATTTCGGATGGCAACCCCGGTATTATGACCATATCATTCGTAATGGCGCCGAATTTCAACGGATTCAACAATACATTACCAACAATCCTGAAAAATGGTATAATGATAAATTTTATAAAAAAGGCAAATAAATTATGACAAAAGTAGAACAAGATAAATTAGGTAAAACCCTTTGGGCAATAGCAAACAATTTAAGGGGGGCAATGAATGCAGATGATTTCCGCGATTATATGCTTTCGTTTCTGTTTTTAAGATACTTATCGGCAAATTATGAAGCATCTGCCAAAAAGGAATTGGGAAGAGATTACCCTAAAACGGAATCAGACGAAAACGGTACTGCCCTGAGCCTTTGGTACGCAGAAAATCAAGCGGATATTCCGGAATTTGAAAAGCAGATGCGCAGGAAAGTGCATTATGTTATCAAACCGCAACATCTTTGGGGCAATATTGTGGAAATGGCTCGCACCCAAAACGATGAACTGTTACAAACCCTGGAAGCCGGTTTTAAATACATCGAAAACGAATCCTTTGAAAGTACCTTTCAGGGTTTGTTTTCGGAAATAAACCTGAATTCTGAAAAACTTGGAAAAACACCCGCCGACCGCAACAAAAAACTTTGCACCATCATTCAAAAAATTGCCGAAGGCATAGCCGATTTTTCCACCGATACCGATACGCTGGGAGATGCTTATGAGTATTTAATTGGTCAGTTTGCAGCCGGTTCGGGTAAAAAAGCAGGCGAATTTTACACG
The DNA here is from genome assembly GCA_015486505.1 of Pseudomonadota bacterium. Taxonomy (GTDB): domain Bacteria; phylum Desulfobacterota; class Anaeroferrophillalia; order Anaeroferrophillales; family Tharpellaceae; genus Tharpella. The sequence continues at coordinate 7,924 of WFRP01000095.1, forward strand.
CCTCAACAAATATCTACCATTCTTTCGGAAATTGTAACGCTCGACAGTCAAGACCCAGGCACCGGAAAGAAAAGCAAATTGGATAAAGTACTCGATTTTGCCTGTGGTTCGGGTTCGTTGTTGTTAAATGTGCGAAAGCGGGTAAAAGAGACCGGTGGAAGTATCGGAAAAATCTTCGGGCAGGAAAAGAATATTACGACTTACAACCTTGCCCGTATGAATATGCTTTTGCACGGCATGAAAGATACTGAATTTGAGATATTTCACGGAGATACTTTGCTCAATCAGTGGGATATGCTAAACGAAATGAATCCTGCTAAAAAACCGGAGTTCGATGCCGTGGTTGCCAATCCGCCTTTCAGTCTGCGTTGGGAGCCAAATGATACGCTGGCAGAAGATTTCCGTTTTAAAAGTTACGGACTTGCCCCAAAATCTGCTGCTGATTTTGCTTTTCTTTTGCACGGTTTCCATTATTTAGGTACAGAGGGGACAATGGCAATTATTTTACCCCATGGAGTTTTATTTCGAGGCGGTACAGAAGAACGAATCAGAACGAAACTATTAAAAGATAACAACATTGATACGGTTATTGGCTTGCCTTCTAAATTGTTCTATTCAACAGGAATTCCTGTTTGTATTTTGGTTCTAAAGAGATGCAAAAAAGAAGATGATGTGCTGTTTATCAATGCAAGCGAGCATTATAAAAAAGGAAAGCGTCAAAACTATTTGCGAGAAGGAAAGGAAGGAGAGCCCAACGACATTCAAAAAATTATAGAAACTTACAAGAATCGCCCTCAAAAAACTGAACGATATGCTCGCAGGGTTTCTATGGAGGAAATTGAAAAAAACGGATACAATCTGAACATTTCACGATATGTAAGTACGGCAGAAGATGAGGTGCAAATTGACTTGATTGAAGTCAATAAGACATTGACTTCAATCAAAGAACAAATTGAACAAAAAACCAAGGAACACAATAAATTCTTGAGAGAGTTGGGATTAAAAACAATATAAAATGACGGTAAAACAAACCCGCAATTCAAGCACATTATCTGTCAATTTGTCTTTGCCTACGTTGTAACACCCTTAATTTATGAAAAAATATCTCTACATACTGGTTCTGATATTAACTTTACTGATCAGTGCCTGTAATTATCCTCTGTCGTTTAATGACGATGCCGGCCGGCGGATTACCCTGCTGAAAAAACCGGTGCGCATTGTCTCTTTAGTCCCTTCAGTTACCGAAATCATCGATGCTCTCGGAGCGGGTCAGCTTTTGGTTGGAGTTACTTATTACTCCAGGAAACCGGCTCAGTTTGAACGCTGCCGGATTGTCGGCGGCTTTCTGAAACCGTCACTGCGGATGATTAAACAACTGCACCCTGATCTTGTCTTTATTTCGTCGCTGCAGAAAAGTCTGCGGCCTCAACTTGAACCAATGGGGTGCAAATTGGTTATGGTTAAAACCGGGTCGCTGGCAGACGCTTATGCAGATATCAAACTTATCGGCCGGATTGTCGGCCAACCTGACCGGGCTCTTGATCTGGTGTCAAAAACCCGGGAAAAGCTACAGTTTATCAGTCGTAAAATTGAGAAAATTCCACTCTCCCGGCGCCGGCGGGTATTGCAGATGATAGGAATCGACAAGATTATTATTCCCGGTAGCGACTCTTTTCAGAACGAGATGATTTCGGCAGCCGGCGGAATTTTGCCGGAATGCCGGGGCCAAGGGGATGCGGTAGTTATTGATGCGGCGCAGTTGCGAGCTTTCAATCCTCAGTTTATCTATGCCTGCGGCAATCGTCAAAAACTCTGGGAATTTTTCGGACAACCGGAATTTTCTGCGCTTGCCGCCGTCCGGAGCCGCAGTATTTATTTCTTCCCCTGCGCTTTGACCTGCCGGGCCGCTACGCACGTCGGAGAATTTGTTGAATGGCTGTCGGCATCGATCTATCCTGATTTTTTCAGCTCTTACAACAATATGATTCTGCCGGAAGAGGTTAACCATCGTCAAAAACTCCCGCTGGCGTTGGATTGGGTCAAAAAAGCCGAGATTCTGGAGTTGACCCTGGCTGATTTCAGACATCGGACACTGATAGTAGATCTGGCGGAACCGATGCGTATATTGTCAACGCTTGAGGGTTTTCGTCAGGGGATTACCTGTGTCGGTAATCACTATCTGCCGCCGCCGACCTGGAATCTTGTACATCGTATCGGAGTTAAAAACTTTGATGCCCGGATTGAAAAACTTATCGACCGCCGGCCGGAGACCACTTCTCTGCTTTTTACCGGGGCCGATATGAGAAACCTGGTGAAGAAGACAGCGTCATTCAAAAAGATGAAAGTCGTGGCCCTGGTAACCGCCGGAGTATGTTCGAATGCCTTGCGGATGAGTGCGGATCCGGGAAATTTCTACGAATTATCTCAACCTGTGACCCCGGAAAAGCCGGGAACTATAAATATTATTCTTTTAACGAATACCAGGCTTACATCAAGAGCAATGAGCCGGGCTCTGATCAGCGCCTGCGAGGGTAAAACCGCAGCCCTGCAGGATCTTGATATCCGTTCTTCGGTCAAACCGGCATTTCGACAGGCGACCGGAACCGGAACCGATAATATTATTGTGGTTGAGGGCCGGGGCCAAAGGGTTGCCAATGCCGGCGGCCACAGCAAGATGGGAGAGTTGATTGCCAAAGCAGTTTATGACGGGGTCATTGAAGCGATCCGGCGGCAGAACAATATCTATAAGGGGCGTTCAATCTTTCACCGGCTCAGAGAACGCCGGATTGATATTTATGACTTTATCAATAACTGTCAAACCGGTTTTTCGCGGGTTGATTTTAAGGGTTGGCAGGAGCTGGTTGATCTGACCGGGCGGGTGGAGCAGCTTCTACTTGAAAATCGTTATGCCTCTTTCCTGGAGAGTTCTCTGGCTTTAAGTGATGCCTATCTTAGAGGCCAGGTCAAAGACCTTGATGAGTTTCGGCAACACTGCGCGGCCGTTGCGGAAGCGATCAGCGGACACCCTCTGAAGGAACAGACAACTCTCTATAAAGGCCCTGAAATTCCTCTGCCTCTCCGGCTGGCGCTGGAAGCTCTGGTCCGCGGTGCGAAAGCGCAAATCAAACCCGCGGCATCGTCTCCTGCCGGTAAAATCACAGGTCAGGCCAAATTTTAGTACCTTACAGGTTATTTTCTGCAC
>WFRP01000096.1 GCA_015486505.1 Pseudomonadota bacterium
CCTTACGCGCGCTGCGCCCGCCCTGCAAAACTCGCTTACGCTCAAACAGTTGCAATGCTGATGGGCTCCCGCTCGCTTCCGAAAAACAACGAAATCGTTTCCGCAACCGCTTACGAAAAACTACCCCCGCCCCCTCCAGAAGGTGGGGGGGTAAATTTTGGCTGAATAGTTACCAAAAAACAAGAAAATGTTCTGATAAGAGCACTTGTTTGCGACCAGCGGATTGCCCCTGGGTACGGGCCGCAAGGCCCTGTTCGGGTTACGGAATTGGTTCCCGCATTAGTACCTTACAGGTTATTTTCTGCACCAAAAAACAAGATTTAATAATCAGAAAATGTTCTGATAAGAGTACTTATTTGCGGGCCGCGAGGTACCGTTTGGGTTGCGGGTTTGTTCCCGCATTAGCGGTTTTTCTCAGCCTGCTTACGATTGGCCTTATAGATCATGGCCAGAATCTCGGCCACCGCGTGAAAGACATTTTCCGGAATTTCCTGATTAATTTCCAGTTTCATAAGAACCTGCAGAAGTTCAGGATCGCGCTGCAGCGGTATATCATGTTCTTTGGCCAGAGCAATGATCTTTTCCGCGACCGTGCCGGAACCTTTGGCAATCACTATCGGTGTTTCATGTTGACTCTGGTCATACTGCAGCGCTGCCGCCTGGATGCGGCGCTCCCGGTTTTTTTCATCTTTTTCAGACAGCATAACTTATTTCGACCGACTTTTCAACTGCAGCGTCAGCATTTTTGTGCAGATTGAACTTATTGACTGTTTTTTTTACGACACCATCAAAATTTGACTCTGACTTTGTAGGTCAACACGGTTTCACCCTTGGCCGGTACTTCAACCGACCAGGCGGCAATCGCGCTGTTTTCTTTTTTATGTTGATGGGATTCGCTGAGCATCTCCCAGTCCCCGGGAATCGGTTCAATTACCTTGATGGTTACCGGCCCGGATTTGGCATTTTTCAATTTAATCGCGAACGCCGCTTCATAAACATAGTTGTAACGGCCGTCACCGCCGATTTTCCTGAAACCGGTCTGTTTTTTGGAACCGGTAAGATCGAAGGCGTCACCAAGTTTCAGGCGCACGGTTTCATTTTCCGGAGTGTGGTCAATCCGATCTTCGCCGACAAATTGCAGGGCCCCCTTGCTGTCCTGCTTATAAACCCGCACCACCCCTTTCGGCAGCGGCATCCCGAGATGGTTCGGCTTGCGGTTCTCTATCTCGACAAAAACCCCGATTTTCAACTTTTTAGCAATCTCGCCCCGGGCCTGACGATAATAGTATGAGTTGCCCCGCAAAAGAAATTCTTTCTTGCAGGGCACCTCAGCGGCCTGCAGCAGAGCGACCTGCTTGCTTTGCTTATCGGCGATAGTCGTTCTCCGGCCAAGGCTGTAAAGATGATACTCAAACATATCTTCCTGTGCCATATTCGGCGCGGGGGCCATCTCTTTGGCCAACCGCATTTCCTGTCGGCCACCAAACGCCAAATTTCGTTCCGGCGGAGCCTTATGAACATCACCGGCGACCAGTTGCAGTTTCGCGTTACGATAGGTGGTGCCGCTGGTATTGGTTAAAGTCACCCAGCCGCTTAAATTAACCTTGTCATCGGCCGCGTTTAATTCGGCGACATAATCAGCCTGCCAGCCGAGGCCGCGACTCAGATAACTTAATTCAATATCCCTGGTCCCGGCTTTCCGATTATCAAGCAGCATACTTAAAGTCGGCCGATCCCGCAGATTTTCCGGAATATCGGGAAATGACAGCCGGCCGGGAACCCCGCTCTCAATACGATCGGCAAACTTGAGAACCACCCCGTCATTGGCACTTAAAACCAGTGCTTTCTCCCGGCTCTCAACCCCGGTTGTCGGATGCCGCTTGATAACCTCGACCTGACGGCCAACATATTTTTGCAGCAGAGATTCAGGGGTAAGAAGGTCAAATTCAAAATTCTGCTCAATGACTGAAAGATCAGCAGCGCTGAACAGGGCCGATTGCGGCTGCATTTTAGCGCTGACGCCGCGAAAATCGAGTTTGACAAGACCGGGTTTCAGTTCAAGGCGGCGATAATCCTTGATCAGAGCCAGATCCCGGTTATAAATGGTTACCGCGATCCCGGTCTGCTCCGCCAGGGTACTCACCACTTCAGCCGGCGCTTTGACGGTGGTCGCCGCCAGGGTTGAAATTCCGCTCAAAAAGAAAACCAGCATAACTGTTATCATCAGACAACTCATCAGTTTACGCGACATTTTTATCTCCTGTTTGTTCAAACACGCGGTTGACAATCCGGTATCGTCGGTCACGGACATACATAGTTTATAATTGCCAGCAGTATCTCTGTCAAGAAATTGTAACCTGTAAGGCACTTAAGAGTTTACCGAATTTTCCGATTGTGTTAGACTGGTTCTGTAATTTCTGCGGTAAAAAAATAGTTACAAAAAATATTATTTTCAATAATTCATAATGACAAAAAACCAATTTTTACTAATCACGATTTTATTTCTGAGCGGATTTTTTTCCGCTGTAAACAACTTGTCAGCGGCAGCGGCCGGCAGTCAGTCGGGGCAGATACCAATTCCGGTTTACGTCAGTATCGCTCCTCACCTTGATTTTTGCCGGCGGATCGGAGCTGAGCGGGTTTCTGTAAATAAGGCTCTGGCTCCCGGAAAAAGCCCGGCTACCTACGCTCCGAGTCCGCGTGAAGTTCAATTATTAAGTCAGGCCCGAATCTATTTCAAAGTCGGCCTGCCGTTTGAAACCGCATTGCTGAAAAAACTTAAGGCCCTGCCCCGGGCGCCCGAGGTTATCGACCTGCAGGCCGGAATCACTCTGCAACCGCTGCGAAACGATGCTTCAGTTGCCGGACGCGCTCACCAAACCCTTGACCCCCATACCTGGCTGGACCCGCGGCTTGCCCTGCGCCAGGCAAACACAATCTATACGGTATTATGTCGCATCGACCCGCCCGGTAAAAATATATACACCAATAATTACAACAAGTTAAAAAATAAACTTCAAGTTTTGGACAATGAACTTAAAAATTCATTGTCCCCTTTTCGCCAGCGGACGATTTTTGTCTATCACCCCGCTTTCGGTTATTTCGCCAGGGCTTTCGGCCTGCGGCAAAAGGCCATTGAAATTGCCGGTAAAAAACCGAAAGCCCGGGAACTGGCAGCTTTCATAAAAACCGCTCGAAAAGAAAATATCGCCGCTATTTTCGTGCAGCCGCAATTTGATCGGCAGAGCGCCGACAAGGTCGCTCAGGCCGTCGGCTGTGCCGTGGTCAGGATTGATCCTCTGGCAGAAAATTATTGCAAGAATCTTGAAGTCATAGCGGCCGCCGTGGAGAAAAATTTTCGCAAAAACCACAAAAGCCGGGCTGCCGGAGAGATTAAATGAGCCCCGCCCCGCCGATTATAAAAATAGATAAGCTTTATTTTGCCTATCAGGATAATCCGGTGCTGGAAAACGTCAATCTTGAGATTGAAAAAGGTGAACTGGCCAGCATTGTCGGCCCCAATGGCGGCGGCAAAACCACGCTCTTGAAATTGATTCTCGGTCTCCTCAAACCGGCCGGCGGTACACTTGAAGTTTTCGGCCGGGCACCGGAAAAGGCCCGCCGCAAAATCGGCTATATGCCCCAGCACGCCCAACTTGACCCGCAATTTCCCATATCGGTTCTTGATGTCGTACTTATGGGCCGGCTCGATCAATGCGGCAAAGGCCTTTTTTCCGGAAATTACCCGCGCTCGGCGGCGAATATTGCCGGAGAGGTTTTAGCTGAAGTCGGTCTGGAGGGCTCTGCCCGGAAGTCATTCAATGAACTCTCCGGCGGCCAGCGCCAGCGCGTTTTGATTGCCCGGGCCCTCTGCAGCGAACCGGAGCTGCTGCTTTTGGATGAGCCGACTGCAAATATTGACCCGTGCAGCGAAGAAAACCTTTATCAGACTTTAACCAAACTTAACCGCAAGATGACCATCCTGCTGGTTTCGCATGATCTGGGTTTTGTTTCGCAGATAGTTAAAAGCGTCATCTGCGTTAATCGCCAGGTGGTTATTCATCCGACCAGCGAGATTAACGGAAATATAATCAAGGAGATTTATGGCGGCAATTTCAACCTGATCCGCCATGACCATCGTTGTGATCAAACCGGTCACAGCCATTACGATCATTTCTCGGTCAACCGGGGAAATCGGTTAATGGATTAAACAATGGATTTTTTCACCGCTTTGAGCAATCCTGAAAACGCGTTTCTGCGCCAAAGCCTGCTGGTCGGCCTTTTTTCCAGTATCACTTTCGGGATCATCGGCACCTATGTTATCAGCCGCCGGATCAGCTATCTTGCCGGTGCGGTTTCGCATTCGGTTCTGGGCGGTATCGGCGGGGCTTTATGGTTGAAGACTATTTTCCGGATTGAATGGCTGGACCCGCTTTACGGCGCTTTGCCGGCGGCCCTGATTTCGGCGTTTATCATCAGCCGTTTCGGGCGCGGCCCGGGGAAACAGCGGGAAGATACTATGATTGGCGCCACCTGGGCCATCGGTATGGCCTTAGGGATTATTTTTGTCGATATGACTCCCGGCTATTTCGACATAACCAGCTATCTTTTCGGTGATATTCTTTTAGTTTCAAGCCGCGATTTACTGCTTATCATAGTTCTTGATCTGATTATCATTCTCTTTGTCGGCCGCTTCTATTATACCCTGATGGCCATCTGCTTTGATGAAGAATTCGCCCGGCTCCGGGGCCTGAAAGTTGATCTTTTTTACCAGCTGCTGCTGGGATTGACCGCCGTAAGTGTGGTTCTTTTAATCCGGATCGTCGGTATCGTTATGGTCATTGCGATGCTGACCCTGCCGGCGGCAACCGCCGCCCTTTACAGTAAAACCCTTTTCCGAATGATGCTGCTGGCAACCCTTTTTTCCGCCATCGCCATCATCTGCGGCATGAGCATAAGCTACTGCGCCAATCTCGCCAGCGGCCCGGTAATAATTGTTAGTGCCGGAATCATCTACTTTTTACCGGCGGCTTTTAAGTGACGGTTTGTAAATAATAGAAATTATTAAAATTTTATCTGTGTCTATCCGTGTCCATCTGTGGTTCAACAAAAAAATAGAGTAACTATTCAGCCAAATTTTACCCCCCCCGCCTTCTGGAGGGGGCGGGGATGGTTTTTCGTAAGCGGTTGCGGAAACGATTTCGTTGTTTTTCGGAAGCGAGCGGGAGCCCATCAGCATTGCAACTGTTTGAGCGTAAGCGAGTTTTGCAAGGCGGACGCAGCGAGCTTAAAGGAAAAACAGAAATCTTAACGCCTGGCGGAGAAAAACCGCGCTCGACCCCGGATTCGGCTGAATAGTTACAAAATAGAAACCACAGATGAACGCAGATTAACACAGATTCAGTACCTTGCACGTTACTTGTATATATGTGGCCGCGATAGCGGTCTGGGATGCTTCTAAGAAAAGCAGTTAAAACACCTCGAAAATTTATCACTATGAATGATTTTGCCGGCGCATTGGGCCACACCCTGAAAGAGATGTATAATCGGGCCGCCGACTGTGACTCAGGTCTGCTGGCCCCGGTAGCCATTGACCGGGGGTTGCCGCTTTTGCAGAACTTGGGTTACCCGCAATCCCTGTTGAAACTGCTCCCGCGAACAAGTTTTGAGCGGGCCTTTCCACTGGCGAATCCACTACCGAAAATCACGGCTGTCGCCCCGGGAACACTGCTCGATTTAGGCTGCGGCACCGGGCTTGACATCTTTTTTTGCGCTCATTTAATGCCTGAGATTGTTCATCTTATCGGAATTGATGCCAGTGCCGGCCTGCTCAGTGAAGGCCGGGAACGGCTCAAAAATTTTCCTGAGCAAGCCCGGAAAATCACTTTAATTGAAGCCGATTTACTTCAGCTTGACAATTTAAATTTGCCCGGCTGCGACCTTATCCTGATGAACGGCTCCTTCAATCTGGTTTACGATAAGAAAAATTTCCTGCGTAAACTGGCGAACCTTCTTACCGGCAAGGGAACGGTTTTAATCTATGATTTTCTATTAAACGGAAGTCTGCCGCCGGGATTTTCCGACGAAATTGATAACTGGCTCTGGAATATCGGCGGGGCGCTGAGTGCGAAAAGTTTAAGAGAAATTGTCGCTGCCGCCGGACTTGAGCTGGTTTCAGTGAAAGAGTTGGAGAAAATTGAACCGGTCAGCCGCTGCGAGATTGTAATTGAAAAATGTGATTCAGCCGCAACCGGCCTGAGTTCAACCCTTATCTGAGTTCAACCCTTATCTGAGTTCAACCCTTATCTGAGTTCAGCCAGGATTGCGGGAAGATCGGTCAGTGAATGCAGCCGGTACGAGACATTTGTTTGCAGCCGCGACGGTGTCGGACGGGCCGGGCCGTAAAGAATTGTTGTCATCCCCAGAGCGCCGGCCGGTCTGAGATTGACTTCCATATCATCAATCATCACCCCTGATTCAGCCCGGGCCCCGATAGCTTCCAGAAGTTCCCGATAAATTGCGATTTCCGGTTTGGGTCGGAAATTGAAATAGTTGATGTCGTAAATTCCCTTGAAACAATCCTCTAAACCCAGGAAATCCAGAACTCTTCGGCAATGTTTGCTGGAAGCGTTGGAAAAGATATATTTTTCCTCTTCAAGTTCACAAAGCATAGTTTTCAGCTTCGGATCAGGGTTGAGATAGTCGGCCAGCGGGACATCGTGGACAAATTTAAGATAGTCGCAGGGATCAACCTGATGATGAACGATCAGGCCGTTCAAGGTAGTCCCGTGGGCTTTCATATAAGCGCGCCGTTTCCCATCAACCGCCGCTGCCGGAATTTTGACCACCTCTTCAAGGTAACGGTTAATCAACCTGTCAATATGGTCAAACAACCCGCAATTACGTGGATAAAGGGTGTTGTCGAGATCAAAAAGGATAAATTTTGCCATTGCCGCAACTCATCAGCGATAACGTCTCAGAATTTCTTCGACGATTGAAGTGGTCGAGTACTCATCAATAAAGGGAAGCGATTTTACCACCCCGCCGCGAGCTTCAACCAGATCCCGGCCGACAATGTTGGCAGTGTCCCAGTCGCCGCCTTTAACCAGGATATCGGGCTTAAGCAGTTTTATCAAATGATAAGGATCATCTTCGGTAAAAATAGTTACAAAATCAACCGCGGCCAGAGCGGCCAGCAGCTGCGCCCGGGCCGCTTCCGCCATTATCGGCCGTTTATCGCCTTTAAGCCGGCGCACCGAGGCATCGGAATTAAGCCCGACGACCAGAATGTCACCCAGAGCCCGGGCGGCCGCGAGATAGCCGGAATGGCCCGGGTGCAGGATATCAAAGCAGCCGTTTGTAAAAACAATTTTTTCTCCCCGCTGCCGATAACCCTGAAGAAGTAAAGCCAGTTCGGCCGCCGGTAAAACTGATTTTTTTTCCATTTAAACACCCATAAATAAATCAATAATTTTTTGATAACAACTTGACAAAAACCAAAACAATCAATAAAAGGTTTAACGTGGGAGTCGACCCCGCAACCCAATCGGGTTTTTTCGGCCCGCACCCAGGGGCGCTTCCGCTGGTCGCACCCCAAGGGCACTTCCGTTGGGCGCAAATAAGTACTCTTATCAGAACATTTTCTGGTTTTAAAACAAGAAAATAACCTGTAAGGCACTAAAACTATAGGGGTTTTATTCGTGTCAATTCTTGTTAATTCGTGGTTCAAACTAAACGTTTTCCCGCAAATGCTCAAGGACGATTTCCCGCATTTTCTTGACCGGGGCCTTTTCTCCGGTCCATAATTCAAACTGTAAGGCCCCCTGGCCAACGAACATCTCCAGACCGTCAACCGTCAGCGCGCCATTACGCTCCGCGACTTCCAGCAGACGGGTTTTGAGCGGATTATAAACAATATCCATAACCACCATACCCGAATTTATAAATGATTCCGGCACTGGCAGCGCGTCTACCTGCGGCAGCATCCCCACTGAAGTCGTATTCACCAGAACCTCAGGTAAAAATCCGGCTGCGGCGGCGGCGCTTACAAATTCAGCCCCGAATTCCTTTGCCAGCTGCAGGCCCCGTTCGGGAGTACGATTTGTCAGCGCCACTTTGGCCCCGGCTTTAACGGTGCCGTAAACCAGCGCCCGGGCGGCCCCGCCCGCCCCTAAAATCAAAACCCTTTTACCGGCCAGGTCCAGCTTTTCGGTCAAGGCATTCAGCGCTCCGGCAACATCGGTGTTATAACCGCAAAGCCTACCCTCACGATTAACAATCGTATTAACGGCGGCAATCTCAAGGGCCTCGGGGGCAACCCAATCCAGATACTTTATAACCGCGGTTTTATGCGGCAGCGTTACACTGACACCGGCAATCCCCAGAGCCCGGACACCGGCAATCGCGGCCGCCAAATCGTCGACGGCAAAGGCGGTAAAGTGAGCCTGGCAGCCGCTGGCGGCAAAAGCGGTATTGTGCATCAGGGGGCTTAACGAATGGGCAATCGGCTGGCCGATAACCCCGTATAATTCAGGCATTTTCATAAATCACTCACAAAGCTTAAGTCCATCAGCCAGGCCGCGTTTAAGCTCTTCGAGGCCGTAACCGGTGGCTGAGGAAACCAGCAGAACTTTACGGCCGGCCATCTCCGGCATTCGGCTAAATTCAGCTAAAAGTTCAAGCGCCTGCGTCTTAGCCATGGTATCGGCCTGCGTCAGGACCACCAGTTTTTCCCGGTCGATAAGTTTTTCACTGTAAAGACGCAATTCGCGTGAAACTACGGCATAGGCTTTAAGCAGGGCCGGACAATCCCTGTGCTCCGCTAATGAAAGCAGATGAACCAGGGTTTTAGTTCTTTCAATATGACGCAGGAAACGGGTGCCCAGGCCGGTACCCAGATGCGCGTCACTGACCAGACCCGGGATATCGGCAATCACAATCTGTTGATAATCGCCAACCTGCATAATCCCGAGATGGGGCTGCAGGGTCGTAAACGGATAGGCCGCGACCTTGGGCCGGGCCGCGGAAAGGGTGGAAATCATCGTTGATTTCCCGGCATTCGGCAGCCCGATCAGAGCCACCTCGGCAATCATTTTCAGGATAAGTTTAAGTCTGACGCTCTCCCCCGTTTCACCCGGCTGGGCAAAGCGCGGGGTCCTATTTGTCGATGAAGTAAAATGGGCATTGCCCTTACCACCGCGACCGCCTTTGGCGACAGGCAGAGTAGCCCCGTCGCTCAGAATTTCGCCCCCCATAAAGGCTTCTCCGGGCTCGCCCTCCGGCGGCAAAAACCAGACCTCGGTGCCAAGCGGCACCGGTATCATAATATCGTCAGAAGCGGCCCCGGTTCGGTTTTTACCGGCCCCGTTACCGCCTTTCCGGGCCCGGTAAAGCCGCTGATAACGCAGATCCAGCAGCGTACCCTTCTGCCCGTCGCCCACCAGAATCACATCACCGCCGCGGCCGCCGTCACCGCCGTCGGGCCCGCCTTTGGGAATAAATTTTTCGCGGCGGAAGCTGACGCAGCCATTGCCGCCGTCACCGGCTTCGACCTCAATTTCCACTTCATCAATAAAACGCATAAAATCTCATCTATAAACGAAAAAAGCCCTTTATAAAAAGGGCTTTTTGAGAAGGTCGGGCAAAGACCTCTTATATGGCGAAAGCTGTAAGCTGTAAGCGAATCGTTCAGTCAGTTGCTGATGCGGGAACAGATTACGCAACCCGAGCAGGGCTTTGCGGCCCGTACCCAGGGGCACTTCCGCTGCTCGCAAATAAGCGCTTAGACCGCAACCGGCATGATGCTGACTTTTTTTCTGAGTTTTCCGAAACGCTCAAATTTGACAACGCCGTCGGCTTTGGCGAAAAGCGTATCATCTTTACCCCTGCCGACATTATCTCCGGGATGAATTCTGGTACCGCGCTGGCGCACCAGGATATTACCGGCAAGCACGGTCTCGCCATCGTGACGTTTGACGCCAAGGCGTTTACTTACACTGTCACGGCCGTTACTGGTACTGCCGCCACCTTTCTTATGAGCCATATTTCCTCTCCTTAACTGTTCAACCGCTGATTTCGGTAATTTTCAACTGGGTCAATTCCTGACGATGCCCCCGACGTTTACGATAGCCTTTCCGCCGCTTCGACTTAAAAACCAGAATCTTGGCGCCACGCTTCTGAGCCATGATCTCACCCTTCACCAGAGCGCCCTCGACCAGCGGGGTCCCGACCTTGACTTCTTCGTCGTCAACCAGGGTTAAAACTTCAGTAAACTCAATAATATCACCTGCTTCACCGGCGATTCTTTCAACATCAACCAAATCTCCGGAAGCTACTTTATACTGTTTACCTCCGGTGCGCAAAACGGCATACATTCCCGTCACTCCTCTCATAAAAACAAAATTTCACCCTAAATAGGCTTCCGCAAACGACCCTTAAAAAAATCAGGTTCCCCCGGGGCCGCGGAAACGAACGCGCTTTATAATCAAAATGTCCGGGTTTGTCAAGGTCTATTCGAAACGAGACAAGGCTTTTTTCGCCATTTCAGCGCTCTTACCAACCGGATAAAGCTGCAGCAGTTCGCTGTAAGCCGCCCGGGCCTGACTATCCGAGCCGATGGCCTCATAGGACATCGCAATTTTCAAAAGCGCGTCACTGTCTTTGGCGCTCGCCGGAAAATCCTTGCGCACCCGCTTAAACTCGGTAATCGCCTGGGCATACTGGGCCAGAGAATAATAACTCTCCCCGAGCCAGTAACGGGCATTTGCCGATTTGGCGGTTTGGGGAAAATCGCGCAGGAAGGCCGCGAAAAGTTTTACCGAGGTCTCATAGTTGCCGTTACGATAAGCATTAAGCGACTTTTCGTAAAGCTCTTCAAAAGCCTGACGTTTTTCCGGGCTGAAAACCTGCTCCGGGGCCGGGGCTTTCTCGGCGGCTGATTTATCTTTGCGCGCCTCGACCTCCTTCAATTTTCTCTGCAGAAGCATCTGCTGCCGCTTTAACAGCTTGATATCCTCGGCCTGACGCAGAAGCTGATCCCGAACATCATCAAACTTGAGCCGCAGCGCGGCAAAATCTTTCTCCAGGGTCTGATTCCGGCCGCTGCTTGCTTCAAGTTCCTGCTCCAGCCCCGCCGTTTTCTTCTGCAGTTCGGCAACCGCCTGACGCTCGTCCAGAGGAATTTTGCAGCCGGCCCCGCACAACAGTGCCAGCAGCAGCAGCAAAACCAGTCTCTGAAACGATAAAGACATTATATCACTTACCCGCTTCCAGTTTGCGCCAGTCACTTAAAAAGCGCTCAACCCCGATGTCGGTCAGCGGGTGCTGAGCGAGCTGCATCATCACCTTGAATGGAATTGTGCAGACATCGGCCCCTAATTCGGCGGCGGCCAGAACGTGCTGGGGATGGCGGATACTGGCGACAATTATCTTGGTCAGATAACCGTAATTATCGTAGATATCCGAGATCTGGCGCACCAACTCCATACCGTCCGCCGCGATATCATCGAGCCGCCCGACAAACGGGCTGACATAAGTAGCTCCGGCTTTAGCGGCCAAGAGCGCCTGTAACGGTGAAAAAATCAGGGTAACATTGGTTTTGACGCCCATTCCGGCCAGCTCTTTGACCGCTTTCAAACCCTCGGCCACCATCGGGATTTTGATAACAATATTATCGCCTAAAGCAACCAGCTCTTTGGCCTCCTCAACCATTCCCTGCGCTTCCAGAGATATTACCTCGGCGCTGACCGGGCCGGGAACCGCTTCGGCGATCTCGCGGATGCCCGTGAAGAAATCAAACCCCTCCTTCGCAACCAGAGAGGGATTCGTGGTTACACCGTCAACCAGGCCATAGCTCATAGCGTTTTTAATATCCGCAAGATTCGCTGTATCGATAAAAAATTCCATCGTTTACCTTTTCCTTGACGAGGACGCCGTCTACCGGAGCACACAGCCTGCGGCAAGGCTCCGCTTCAGGGTGACTCTGTTGAAATTTATTTAATAAAACCGAGACGGTTTCATCAAGCTCAGGGTGCCGCCAGACCGGAGCTATCTCACACAGCGGTTCCAGCACAAAAAGACGCCGGGTCAGTTCCGGGTGCGGCACAACCAGATCAACCTCATTAATTATCCGGTCGGCGAAAAAAATAATATCCAAATCAACGGTGCGCGGCCCCCAGCGCGCAATCCGTTCGCGCCCCAGAGACTTTTCAATTTCAAGCAGAGATTTAAGCAGAGCCGCCGCCGGCAGGGCGGTTTTGACGCAAGCCACCCCATTAAGAAAAGCTCCCTGCTCAAGATAGCCGACCGGGACCGTTTCATAGAGAGACGAGAGCTTTGTTAAAGTGGTTCGCGGCAGCTCCGACAAGGCTTGCAGAGCCTGATTGACCAGCCCCGCCCGGTCGCCCAGGTTGCTGCCGAAGCCAATCACAACCTCAGACTCAGACATAACCATACGCCGGCCCCATCAACTTGACAAGATTCAGGATTTAGCGTCGCTGCCGGAAGATTTGGCCTCAGATTCCGGGGTTACATCGATTTCATCCGGGGTCTCGTGTGAAGCCTTCTTGAAATTACGAATCCCTTTACCCAGCGCGCCGCCGATCTCCGGCAGTTTTCCGGTTCCGAAAATAATCAGAATAATAATCAGGATTATGACAAGTTCGGGAATACCTATACCAAACATAGAATTACTCCAGCCCCTCCGGCCGCTGCCGGTTGTTTAATAAAAAATCTTAAGCCGCCAATATCTGTATTACCGGGATATTGGCGGAAGTGTATGGGAATCGAACCCACCTTTCCGGGTATCAACCGAAAACACTGGATTTGAAGTCCAGGCTGCCCACCAGTGACAGAGACACTTCCTTGAAATTACCACTCTTGCGCCCGGCCCCGGGCGGGAGGGAATTTATAACAACTATCAACCTCAAAGTCAATGCCAATCGGAGATGACAAAAGATGACGGGAAATGACAACGCTGCCGCCCCGGCCGCTCCGGCGGCAAAATTAAGCCGTTTACTTTTTGTAACTATTCAGCCGAATCCGGGGTCGGGCGCGGTTTTTCTCCGCTCGGCGTTAAGATTTCTGTTTTTCCTTACGCGCGCTGCGCCCGCCTTGCAAAACTCGCTTACGCTCAAACAGTTGCAATGCTAATGCGGGAACAGATCCCGCAACCCAAACGGAGCCTTGCGACCCGCACCCAGGGGCAATCCGCTGGGCGCAAATAAGTACTCTTACCAGAACATTTTCTTGTTTTAAAACAAGAAAATAACCTGTAAGACACTAATGCGGGAACAAATCCCGCATTAGTACCTCTCACGTTACTTGTATATATGTGGCCGCGATAGCGGTCTGAGGTGCTTTTTAAGCTTTCTTATCAGGCTCTCTTCCCGCGGAAAACTTTCAGCCAGTTGCGCCTGGACCTTCTGAGCCGCCCCTTTCGTCTCTCCTCCGGGGACAAAAATCCGCTGCCAGACCCCTTTTTCTCCGAGGTCAACTTCAACTTTGTACGCTGTAAAACCTTTTTTCCGCAAGTTTGCCAGCTGCCGGTCAGCCCGAACCGCGCTCCGGAAAGAGCCGATATGGACGACATAGCGCGAAGTCGGCGCCGCGGCCTCAGAAGCAGCGAAAAGATCAACTTTTTCCGCTGCGGCAACCGCCTTTTCTTCCACCGGGAGCGACGACGCCTTTTCCGCTGCCGGGGGCCCGGCCGCCGGCGGCACCGGATTCTTTTCAGCCTTCTCCACGGCGGCCGGAGCCGCAACCTCGGCCGCCACCAAAGCTTCCGCTGCCGGAGCCGCTGTGGTCTCCGCGACCGTCAGGGACTCGGCGACGACAACTTCAGCCTTAACCGACTCTGCCGGTGGCGTTTGCGCTTCCGCAACCGGCGCCACAGCGCGGTTATCCGCCGCGGGACCTGCCGCAGATTGAGCCAAAGCCGATTGCGATTGCTCAAGTTCCCACTTCTCAGCCGACGGCGCCGCCTTGTCCGCGGCCGGCTTATTTTCAAGCGCCGCCGATTCCGACCGGGATTTGCTCTGTGATTTAACCGGGGCCGGGACCGGAGATTTACTGCCGGTGTCCCGCATAAAAAACCAGCCCCCGCCACCGGCGATTAGCAATACCAGCAAAACCAATAACGGGATTACCGGATTCCGCGATTTCCCCGCCGGGTCCGAAGTGGAAATAACCGGAGATTCCGCAACTGTTTTTTCCGTCTTCGTCAACACCGCTTCAGCCGGAGACGTTTCATAAACCGCCGACTCAGCAGCCGCAGGTTCAGCAACAGCAGCTGCATCAGTAACCGTTTCAGCGGGAGCCGTTTCCGCGAACGTCGCTTCAGCAAACGCGAATTCGTCCGAAGCCGTTTCCGTAAACGCCGCTTCATTCGGAGCCGTTTCAGCGGAAGCCATTTCCGCGAACGCCGATTCATCAAGTGTAAATTCATCCGGAACAGTCTCGTCGGGAACCGATTCATCAAGTGTAAATTCATCCGGAACAGTCTCGTCGAGAACCGTTTCATCAAGTGTAAATTCATCCGGAACAGTCTTATGAACAACTGCTTCATCCGGAGCCGCTTCATCCGATTCCGGTTCCGATTCCGGTTCCGATTCTGATTCCGGTTCCGATTCTGATTCCGGTTCTGATTCCGGGGCTGATTCCGGGGCTGCCTCTTTGCTCTCAAACGCGTCGGCAAACACCCCGTCCAGATCAGCGCCGATGTCCTCTTTCTCCCACAAATCCGCCAGAACCCGGATATCCTCCGCGGACGCGGGCGCGTCTTCCGTCGCTGAAGTTTTAAGCCCCAGCACCTGCGGATCAAAATCAAGCTCGGCATCATCCCGGACGTAAGCATCAAGTTTGTCCTCAAAACCAACCTCCGGCCCTTGCTCCTGAGGCGAAGAGTCCTCAAGCTCACCCGCAAAATCAATGGTTTCCGGCTTTTTCTCAACCTCACTTTCAGACTGCAGCGGCCCCTGACAAACCGGACAGACCACAGCGCCATCATCAGCCACGCGTATCTTACATTCAGAGCAATACATGATGCAAATCCTCGTTCAGGTTAAAATCTGTTGCCTGACAACATCTATATACTTTTTTTCCGCAGACGGCAAGTATGATTATAACTTAAAAAAATCAACCGCTCAAACTGACACTGACTTGAACCGGTCATTTCTAAACTTGACTTATATTCCGTAAGGTCCTACATTCCTCTTTGTAGAACCTAATGCGGGAACTATCCCCGCAACCCAAAAGAAAGTTACCGGCCCGCAAATAAGTACTCTTATCAGAACATTTTCTGATTATTAAATCTTGTTTTTTGGTGCAGAAAATAACCTGTAAGGTACTAATGCGGGAACAAATCCCGCAACCCAAACGGAGCCTTACGGCCCGCAAATAAGTGCTCTTATCAGAACATTTTCTTGTTTTAAAACAAGAAAATAACCTGTAAGGCACTAA
>WFRP01000097.1 GCA_015486505.1 Pseudomonadota bacterium
CCAGGAAGGTATGTCGGCGAAAAAGAACGGGGAGAAATCGAGCGGCGAACGCCTTTTTAACAGTGTTGCCGAATATGAACAGGCAATCAAGGATGGTTATAAGAGCCCCTACTTAAAAGGCCTGCCCAAATCGAGCTATAAATATCATCTGATTAACGGCCACCCCTACCCGCTGATTCCACCGGTAAAAACTAAGGTCGGCGATACGGTTCGACTGCGTATGATCAATGCCGGTAACCTGCCTCACTATTTCCATTTTCACGGGATGCAGCTTAGAGTCGTGGCAATTGACGGCAACACCCTGGACAGCCCTTATAAGGTTAATACGGTGCCGCTTTTTCCGGGCCAGGCCAAAGATCTGATCCTGCAGCCGGAAATTCCGGGCTGGTGGGCAGTCCACGATCATGCCGAATCAGGTTCCACCAATAACGGCCATTTCCCCGGCGGCACCCTGTTTTTAATCAGCGTAGCTGAACAAAACGGCAAGATTTCCGCTTACACCCCAAAACTCAGCTTAACCCAGTAACCCAGCAACCCAGTAATGAGTCCGGCGACAAAAACCCATAAGTCAAGCCTGACCCCTGTGCCACGATCCCAAAGCCCACTCAATTCAAAAAGTCGACTTACTTAAAAGCACCTCAGCCCCCTATCGCAGCCACATATATGCAAGTAACGTGAGAGGCACTAAATCTGTGTTAATCTGCGTTCATCTGTGGTTTCTATTTTTTTGTTGAACCACAGATGGACACGGATAGACATAGATAAAATCTTAATAATTTCAAATAGTTACAAAGTGTTACTTAAAAGAAAATTAAAAGAAAAGAATCACGCTGCCGGCAATAGTCAAAAGGACATTGGCGAAGGCGTAGGCGCCGGTGTAGCCTAAAGCTGGAACTGAACTTTTGGCCTCCGCGGTGACGACACTTAATGAGGCGCCGCTGGTCATCGAGCCGGTGATCGCCCCGAGCAGCAAAACTGCGGGAATCTTCAAGACCTTGCGGCCGAAGATATAGCCGACTGCAACCGGGGTAAAGGTAACGATGACACCGATCAGAATCAACTGGGGACCGGCCTGGATAAAGGTCTCGACAATATCACCGCCGGCCCGTAAACCGACCCCGGCCATAAAGATTAAAAGTCCGAATTCCATGAGTATCCAGCGCGCGGCATCGGGCAAACGACCGAACGTCGGCCGGACCGAGCGGAGAAAACCGATGATCAGGCCGGAAGTCAGTAGCCCGCCGGCCGCACCGAGACCAATCGAAACCCCGCCGACTTTAACCGAAAAGAGGCCCAGAACCGAGCCGGCGGCAATCCCCAGAGCAAAAGTCAGCATATCGGTTTCGGCAATATCGCGTTCAACTACTCCAAGTTTGGCCCCGAGCAGATCGAGATGCTCCGGCGGCCCGGTAACGGTTAGAATATCCCCTTTTTTCAGGGTGAATTCCGGGGTCGGATTCATGGAGATACGCATTCTTTTGATGTCGGTCAGCAGAACTCCGAAGCTACGGGCGAGATTAAGTTCTCCCAGCTTTTTGCCAACCGCACTCTTGTGTGTAACAATAATCTGCGCTGTATCGCTCATCCCCTTGGTGCACCTTTCCGCCGTAATCTCTTCTCCGATGGATTTAACTTCATCGGTGAAATAGTCGATTTCCCCGAGAATGGTGATAATATCCCCCATCTGCAGAGTCTTCTCCGGCGAAAATTGCAAAATTTCACCATCCCGTTCGACCCGGATAACCGCAAAACCGTCCCAATAACGCCGCTTAAGTTCGGAGGCGGGAATTTTCGTGAAAGATTCATTGGTTACTTGATAAATTCGAACTTCCACTGCCGGTCGGGGGCCGGCTTTGGCCGGCGCCGCACTTTCACCCTCTATTTCCCGGGCTTCAGCGGCCAGATCAATCCCTAAAATTCCCGGCATCAGTTTAATGATGGCTATCAGGCCGGCAAGACCGAAGATGTAGGTAATCGCGTAACCGGTGGTGATGTTGCCGATTACCGCATCCGGACTGACTCCGGCCGACGGAACCATATTGCCGGAACGAATCGCCTCCTGAGCCGCGGCCAAAGTCGGTGAGCTGGTCAAACTGCCGGCCAGAATCCCGGCGGCGGTTCCCGGCGGCAGAGTAAAAAGTTTGGTGGCCAGCACCGAAAGCCCGAAGCCGGTCGCGGCAATAATAAGAGCCAGCAGAAAGTATTTGAGCCCATCTTCCATAAGAACGTCAAAAAACCGGGGCCCGGCCTGATAGCCGACCGAAAAGATAAAAAGAGCAAAACCGACCGACTGGGCTCCGGGTGACATCTTGAAGCCGAAATGGCCGAAAAAAAGCCCGGCAAAAAGAACTCCAGCTACCGACCCCAGGGAAAATCCCCGAATTTTGAGACCTCCAATCAAATAACCGATCCCGAGAATCAAAAACAGCGTCAGAACCGGTTGTTTCTGGAGAAGATGAAATATCTGAGTTAACATTTTGCGCTCCTTTTTATGTAAATATCGAAGTATTTCCGTGAATCTTAATTTTCGTCGAAGCGAGACAATTTTAAAACTTTGACTTTAGATATATTGTGAATTGATGGGTCAAAGTAAAACGTAGATCTTTTTGTTATAGACTATAACGTTCATTTAGTACCTTACAGGTTATTTTCTTGTTTTAAAACAAGAAAATGTTCTGATAAGAGCACTTATTTGCGGGCCGCAAGGCCCTGTTTGGGTTGCGGGTTTGTTCCCGCATTAGTACCTTACAGGTTATTTTCTGCACCAAAAAACAAGATTTAATAATCAGAAAATGTTCTGATAAGAGTACTTATTTGCGACCATCGGAAGAGCCCCCGGGTGCGGGCCGAAAAGGCCTGTTTGGGTTGCGGGCTTTAAGGCTCCGTTTGGGTCGCGGGATTTGTTCCCGCGTCAGGAAAAGAAGTCCAAAGAGCAATAATAATGAAAAATAGTGACAGTATTCTTTCTTCATCGCGGCTGGCGGAGCTGCTGGCGGCGATGCGCGGCCGGCGGGTGCTGGTTTTCGGCGATGTTATGGTGGATTGTTTTATCCGGGGCGTGGTTGAACGTATCTCGCCGGAGGCTCCGGTGCCGGTGGTTTCGGTGCGCAAACGGGAGAGTCTGCCGGGCGGGGCCGCGAATGTCGTGCGTAATCTGCTCGCCCTCGGGGCGCGGCCTGAGCTGGTGGCTTTGGTCGGCGATGATTTCCCGGGCCGGCAACTGCAGGTGGAACTTGGTAAAACGGGCTGCGGAATTGCCGGTGTAATTGCCGATCCGGAGCGGGAAACTTCGGTTAAAACCCGGGTCATCGCCCATCGTCAGCAGGTGGTGCGTTTCGATCAGGAGAGCATTCTGCCTTTTGCCGATGCGCTGCGTGAGCGGCTCAAACAGGCGGTTATTAAGGGCTTGGCTGAGGTCGACGGGGTGATTATTTCAGATTACGGCAAGGGGGTGGTGGAAAAAGAACTTTTCGATCTGCTGGTAACTGAAACCCGGCGGCGGAAACTTTTTCTGGCTCTGGACCCCAAAGTCGCAAACTATGATCTTTACCACGATATCGATCTGGTGACGCCCAATGCCGCTGAGGCCGGCCAGGCCTGCGGTTTTCCAGTTAATGACGCCAGTCTTCCGGCGGCCGGGGCCCGGATTAAAGAGCGTTTTCGCAGTCAGGCCGTCGTTATTACCCGCGGCGAGGAGGGGATGGTGATCTTTCCGCAAACCCGAACGCCGCTTATCCTGCCGACCCAGGCCCGGGAAGTTTTTGATGTGACCGGCGCCGGGGATACGGTGATTTCGGTTTTGACCCTGGCGGCAGCGATTGCCGGAGTTACCCTGGAGGAGGCGGCAATCGTGGCGAATATGGCGGCCGGGGTTGTGGTTGGTAAAACCGGCACGGCGACGGCCAGCGCCGAGGAAATCTTCGCCTGCTATCAGCGCCGTGCCTAGCCATGCGGCCGGGTCTTGACTATAAGGTGCCGGAGCCGGGCGCTTTGCTGGTAAGTGTGCTGGCGCAGAATGAAGATTTGGCGCTGGGGGCCGCCGATCGTCTGGAGACGGAGTTCGGCCCGCTTGATTTAAGCTCTTTCTGGATAAGTTTTGCCCATTCCCAATATTACAGAGCCGAGATGGGAGACGGTTTGGGCCGTTATATCTTCTTTTTCAGCGCGCCTCTGGCCCGGGAGTTGCTGGTCGATGCGAAACTGTTCACCGACGCGCTGGAGAAAGAATATACGGTTAACGGCGGCCGCCGGGTAAATCTTGACCCCGGCTACCTGGCCCTGGAACATTTGATTCTGGCTTCAACTAAAGCGGTGCCGCACCGGCCCTATCTCGGCCGGGGGATTTATGCCGATCTGACTCTGGTTTATGAGTGTGGTCAATATATTCCTCTGCGTTGGAGTTACCCTGATTACAGCAGTAATTATGTCCGGGCTTTATGTGCTGAGGTCAGAAACAAAATCTTAAAACTGCGCAAGCAGGGAGTTTGGAGGGTTTAGGCTTTGTCAGTAAATTTTGAGATCTCTTTCTGGAAAATGCAGGGCAGTGGCAATGATTTTATTATTATTGATAACCGGCAGTTAATCTTTCCCGCAGAAAACCGGGTTGAGTTGGTGGAGAAATTGTGCCGGCGCGGGACCGGGGTCGGGGCCGACGGCCTGATTTTGCTCGAGGACGACCCGGAGGTTGATTTTCGCTGGCGTTTTTATAATGCCGACGGCTCGGAAGCGGAGATGTGCGGCAACGGCGGCCGTTGCGCGGCCCGGTTTGCTTATTTGCAGGGCATTGCCGGGGCGGAAATGGCGTTTACGACCCTGGCCGGGCCGGTACGGGCCCGGATTGACGGTGAACTGGTCAAGCTCGAAATGACGCGGCCGTTTGGACAAAGCTTAGGCCTTACGCTTGATTGCGCGGGCAGCGTAGAAAAATTTGATTTCATAAACACCGGGGTTCCGCATGTGGTGATAACCGTGGCGGAAGACCTCGATCAGGTGGCTCTGGCCGAGCGCGGCTCCCGGATTCGCTACCATCAGGAGTTCGCGCCGGCCGGTACCAATGTTAATTTTATCAGGATTAACGACGAACACTGTTTGTCGATTCGCACCTACGAGCGCGGGGTCGAGGGTGAAACCCTGGCCTGCGGTACCGGGTCGGTGGCGGCGGCGCTGCTCGCTTCTGAAGCCGGCCAGGTGTCATCGCCGACCCGGGTGATTACGCAGTCGGGTGAAAGCCTGACGATTTACTTTAAGAAAGCAGGTTTAGACTTTACTGAAGTTTTTCTTGAAGGGGGCGCGGTAATCGTATATAAAGGAGTTATAGACGCTGCTTTTTTGGAGGTAAATATCCGGCCTGGCCGGATTGGCACTTAAGTCGGAGGAGTATAAGGTTATGTTTTCAGGAGCTATGGTAGCAGTAGTAACTCCGTTTAAAGACGGGATGATTGATGAAACCGCTTTAAGGGATCTGGTTGAATTTCAGATCGCGGGGGGGACGGATGCGATTGTCCCCTGCGGCACCACTGGCGAATCGGCGACTTTATCCCATAACGAGCATCATCAGGTGATCGATATTGTTGTCGACGCGGTTGCCGGCCGGGTGCCGGTGATTGCCGGGACCGGTTCCAATAATACGGCCGAATCGATTCGTCTGACGCAGCACGCCAAAGATGTCGGGGCGGACGGGGTCCTTCTGATTACTCCTTATTATAACAAACCATCGCAGGAGGGGCTCTATCAGCATTTCAAGGCCATCGCCGAAAGTGTTGATATCCCGAATATCCTCTATAATGTTCCGGGCCGAACCAGTGTTGATCTGCTGGCGGAAACGGTGGGCCGGCTGGCGGAACTGCCGAATATCGTGGGTATTAAAGAGGCGACCGCCTCAATGCGGCGGGCCTCCGAGATTATAGCTTGCTGCGGGGATGATTTCGCGCTTTTATCGGGTGATGACTTTACCTTTTTCCCGCAGATGTGTGTCGGCGGCCGCGGGGTGATCTCGGTGACCGCCAATATCGCGCCTTCCCTGATCTCCGGGATCTACGATGCCTTTGTCGGCGGGGAGTTTGCCAAGGCGCAGAAGCTCCACCATCGTCTCCAGAAATTATGCAGTACCCTTTTTATCGAAACCAATCCGGCACCGGTGAAAACCGCGGTGGCGATGATGGGTAAGATTGAAGAGGGCTTACGTCTGCCGCTGGCGCCTTTGACGCCCGAACATCGTGATTATCTGGCGCAGGTTCTGCGGGAGTATGAACTTATTTAGTTTGTAACGGTTCAGCCGTTTTTTATCCCTGTTTTTTGAGGAGGCGGGGGTGGCTTTTCGGAGCGGTTGCGGAAAGATTTCGTTGATTTTCCCAGCGAGTGAGAGCCCATAGGCATTGCAACTGTCTGAGCGGAGCGAGTTTTGCGTGCGCCCAACGGAAGTACTCTTGGGGTGCGCCCAACGGAAGTACTCTTGGGGTGCGCCCAACGGAAGTACTCTTGGGGTGCGCCCAACGGAAGTACTCTTGGAGTGCGGGCGAAGTGAGTGCTGGAAAAACAGAAATCTTAACGCCTGGCGGAGAACAGCCGCACCCGACTCCGGAATAACGATACGGTTGAATAGTTACTATAGTTTGAGGTTGGAATTATGAATATCGGAGTTGTGGGCGCGGGCAGTTGGGGGTCCGCTCTGGCTGATCTTCTGGCGCGGATCGGCCATCAGGTAACCCTGTGGGCCTTTGAGAAGGATCTGGTTGAGAGAATGCGGGCGACCCGTGAGAATGATCTTTTTCTGCCCGATATTAACTTGCATAAAGACTTGCAATTTACCAACTCTCTGGCTGAAGCGGTTGGCGGCCGGGAGTTGGTTTTGCTGGTTTCACCGTCGCAGTTGCTACGGCGGGTGCTGCGCGAATTGCTGCCGCATCTTGCAGATGTCAAGGTTCTGGTTTCCGCGGCCAAGGGGATTGAAAATGATTCCCTGATGACGATGTCCCAGGTGATTGAGGCGGAACTTGCCGCCGTCGGCCGTAAGCTGCCGCTGGCATTTCTTTCCGGGCCCTCATTTGCCCGTGAAGTCGCTGGGGGCCTGCCGACCGCCGTGGTCGCCGCCGCCGAAGATCTGGCGGTTGCTGAACTGGTGCAGAAGATTTTCAGCGGCGAACGTTTTCGGGTCTATACCAATACTGATGTTATCGGTATCGAGTTTGGCGGCGCCTTGAAAAATGTTATGGCTTTGGCCGCCGGTATCGCCGACGGCTTAGGCTTCGGTGCCAATACCCGGGCCGCGCTGATTACACGGGGATTATCCGAGATGACCCGTCTGGGGGTTGCGGCCGGCGCCCGGCCGGAAACCTTCGCCGGCCT
This sequence comes from Pseudomonadota bacterium, assembly GCA_015486505.1. Lineage (GTDB taxonomy): Bacteria > Desulfobacterota > Anaeroferrophillalia > Anaeroferrophillales > Tharpellaceae > Tharpella. Next base: position 7,345 of record WFRP01000097.1, read on the forward strand.
TGCCGGGATGGGGGATCTGGTTTTAACCTGTACCGGAAATCTTTCGCGCAATCGCACGGTTGGCCTGGAGTTGGGCCGGGGCCGTTCTTTAGTGGATATCCTGGCCGGTATGAATATGGTGGCGGAAGGGGTCAAAACGACAATTTCCACCTACCAACTGGCGGCGAAACTTAAGGTTTCGGCCCCGATTACCGAACAGGTGTATAAAATTTTGGAAGAGGGCAAAGACCCGCGCCAGGCGGTGACGGATCTTTTGCGCAGAAGCCTCAAATCCGAGGTCTGATCTAATCTTAAACAGGAAAAAATAATTTATGTTGCAGATAGCAGTTGTCGGAGCTTCGGGGCGAATGGGCGGCGCCTTTATGGAGTTTGTTGAAAATGTTGAAGATGTTGCGGCCCTGGCGGTTTCAGCTCAATTGCTTGGGGCGGATGATTTTTCGCAGCTTGAAACCGCGCTTGAAAGTGACGGTATCGATGTTGTTGTCGATTTCAGTACGCCTGAGGCCAGTCTGAAACTTGCAGTCTGGGCGGCAAAAAATGCCAAACCGATGGTGATTGGGACCACCGGTTTTACCGCGGAGCAACTTGATAAATTGGCCGAGACTCTACAAGCGGTCGCCGTTTTACTGAGTCCGAATATGAGTACGATGATGAATATTTCCTGGCGGATGGTGAGTAACGCGGCCAAGGTTCTGCCTCAGGATACCATCGATGTTGAGATTGTGGAACGCCATCATCGTAATAAACGCAACGCTCCGAGCAGCACGGCTCTGCAGATGGCCCGGATTGTTGCTGAAAAACGGGGCTGGTCGCTTTCTGAATCCCTGCGCCGCAATTCCCGCTGGGGTATCCTGGGAGAGCGGCCGCGGAAAGAGATTGCGATCTCCAGTATTCGGGGCGGCACCTTAAACAGTGAACATACAATTATTTTTGCCGGTTCCGGTGAGAGTCTTGAGGTGACTCATCGCAGCCAGACCCTGGAGCCGTTTGCTAAAGGGGCGTTGCGGGCTTCCCGCTGGATTGTCAAACAGCCGGCCGGGGTCTATGACCTTCTGGATATGTTGGGTCTGCCGGAAGTTCTTTTTTAAGGATGAATTGACTTAAGGCTGCGGCCAGAGGCGAGAGGCTCCGGTCACGGCTGGAAATGAGATAGAACGGCCGATAAATCGGCTCTCCCGGCAGTTGCAGTTTGATTAATTTTTGGTTTTCAAGGTCTTCAGCGACGGCAAGGCTGGAGAGCACGGCAACCCCCAGATGATTTTTTAAGGCCTGGCGGATGGCTTCGGCACTGCCCATTTCGGCGATTATATTTAAGTCGCTGAGATAGTTGAGGCCGAGCTGTGCCAGGGCTTTTTCGAATGTGCGGCGGGTGCCGGAACCCTTTTCCCGAATTATAAAAGGGAGCTTTCTTAAATTATCCGAGGTTAACTGGCGGGGGATTTTCAGCTCCGTAACCATCTCGGGGCCGGCGACCAGAATAAGTTCATCGGCAAGGCAGCGGTGGGAGTTAAACTCATTTTTCGGGGCCGGGGCGCCGACCAGACCCAGTTCGAGTTCGCCGTCGGCGACAAGATTGGTAATCGAGTTGCTGTCGCCGATTTTGAGGGTTATTCGCGCCTGGCGATGCTGAGTGCAGAAATGGCCGATTAGCGCCGGGAGAATATACTCTCCCGAGGTGTTGCTGCCGCCGATTTCAAGGTTGCCGGTAGCGGCATTGGCGTAGAGGTTCAGCTCTTTGGCGGCGCGCTCCTGCAGGGTAAAGATGCGTCGGGCAAAGGGGTGGAACAGCTCTCCCGCCGGGGTTAAACGAACTCCGCGTCTGCCGCGCTCGATCAGTTTGACTTTTAGCTGTTCTTCCAGAGCTTTGAGATGGCCGCTGACCGTTGGTTGGGTGAGATGGATTTTTTCCGCCGCCCGGCTGAAATTTAAAAGTTCACTGACGGCAAGGAAAACCTGAATCTGGCGCATTTCGAGCATGGTTTATTGGTCTCCAAAAGTATCTGGGTGAATTCGGGTTGGATTTTGCAACTGTCACTCAATAGATGAAAAAGAGTTGTTCGTCAACCCACCTTTTGCGATGTGAGCGGAGTGAAAATTATGACTGTTGCTGATGAAAATATTTTAGCGGCGATTGCTACTGGAACCGGTTGTGGTATAGTGATAGTAGATGCTGCCGACAGGATAGAATACTGGAGTCCGCAACTGGAAGTGGTAAGCGGTTTGACCGCCGACCAGGTAGTTGGGCAGCCCTGGTCGGAATTACTGCTGTCTTCCGGTCTTTCAGAAGGTGGAGGCGATGACGCTGACGATGAACTGGTTGATGCTGCGACAGTGCTGTCGGGAGTTGCTTTTTATCCTGAAGATGCGGATACTGCAGACTCCGGCGGTCGCCGGGTCGGGATTTTGCGTTTAACCTCACAATGTCTGGATGATGTTGATAATTTTCCGTTCGCGGCTGAGACCGCAAACGGAATTCCGAGTCGCCGGGCAATGTTTGAACTTATCCAGAGTCAAATCGCATTCCGTGTTCGCTACCAAACGCCCTTTGCTTTACTCTTTTTGCGGATCAAAAACTATCAGAGCTTTGTTGATGTGCTGGGTTCTGAAGTCTGGGATATAACCAACCGGTTAATTTTTGATCAACTCAGTTCAATAATTCGTATGGCTGATAGCGTTGGACTCTATGATGAGTCAACCTTCTGGGTGGTTCTGGCAAATTCAACGCTTAGCGGAGCCCGGGTCGCGGCGGAAAAGATTAAACGTCTCGGCAGTTCTATGAAAGTTGATTCCCTGGATATTTTTCTTTCGGTTGCCGTCGCCGGAGTCGTGGCTCATCCGGGTGATAATTGCGACACCATGGTCGATCGTGGTTTGGCGCAGATTGAGAAGGCCCTTGAATCTTCTTCCGGCCTGGTGGTGACCGAATAACTTATGCAGTTAATCTGTGCCGCGGTTATTGAAGAGTTGCAACCCTTGCTTGATACCGGTACTTTTAAGCCGGAAGGAGAGAAACTGTTCAGGCATTGCCGCCGACCGTTGCTGCTTGCCGCCCTGGGGGTCGGGCTGGTTGATTTTGCCGGCGGTTTGCAGGCGATGCTGCGTGATTTTGCGGTTGAAAAGGCTTTATTGACCGGAACCTGCGGGGTTTATCCTGAAGCTCTGGCCAAATATCCCCTGGGAACTCTGGTGGTGCCGGAAAAGGTTTCAATCGGCGATCTTTCCGCGATGGAAAAAAGCGGTTACTTCCCGCCGCCGGTAATTCCCGGCGTTAATCTGGATGAAGAACACTTCCGCAACCTTCTGCCGGTCACCGGAGGGCATTGTTTAACCCTGGCAACCATTACGGCTGATGATCGGTTGGCAATTCGACTTGCCCGCCACTATCAGGCCCAGTTTGAACAGATGGAAGCCTATGCTTTCGCCCGGATATGTCAGCTTAACCGGGTCACCGGGACCGCGCTTTTCGCGGTCGCCAATCAGGTCGGCAGCGCCGGCCACGCGCAGTGGCGGGCTAACGCCGGCCAAGGTGCGCTTACGGCCGCTGATCTAATCCGCAAAAGGTTTGCTTTGGCTTGACAACGAAACAATAATTGTAACTTTTTCTTGTCAAGATTAACAGACTGTGGTATCTGGTGCGTCCTGAAAAAATCAGATTCGGGCAATTAGCTCAGCTGGATAGAGTGTTGGCCTCCGAAGCCAAAGGTCGTGGGTTCGAATCCCGCATTGCCCGCCAATAAAATCAAAGGCTTAGTTAA
>WFRP01000098.1 GCA_015486505.1 Pseudomonadota bacterium
ATCAGAAAATGTTCTGATAAGAGTACTTATTTGCGGGCCGAAAAGCCCTGTTTGGGTTGCGGGATATGTTCCCGCATTAGTACCTTACAGGTTATTTTCTGCACCAAAAAACAAGATTTAATAATCAGAAAATGTTCTGATAAGAGTACTTATTTGCAACCAGCGGATTGCCCCAGGGTACGCGGACCGCAAGGCTCCGATTGGGTTGCGGGCTTTGTTCCCGCATTAGAATGGAATTGTCGATACCACTTTATGGAACAGATCTAAAACAATTCCGGGATAGAGGCCCAGGGCGATGGCGGTGGCGGCGATTGCCAGCAGCGGCAGGCTCATCGACAGCGGCGGGTCTTTAATCTGATCGTTGTCGGCAAACTGTTCATTTAAAGGGCCGAAGAAGATAATCTTCACGGAGCGGAAACAGTAGACTACGGAGAAGGTGATGGCCGCGGCCCCGGCAACGGCAATTATGAGTTTTGCGGCAGAGCCCATCAGGCCGGCTTTGAAGATTCCGGTAAACATAACCCATTCGGCCGGGAAACTGTTCATCGGTGGAAATCCGGCCAGGCCCATAGCCCCGATAATCCAGAGCGCCGTAGTTAACGGCATTTTCGCGGCGAGGCCGCCGAGCTGCCGCATATCGCGGATACCGGTGGTATAGACGATAATGGCGGCGCTGGAGAAGATGATGGTTTTTCCCATGACATGGCCGAGAAAAAAGAAAAGCCCGCCATCGATGCCGGCAATCGTCAGGGAGCAGACCCCGAGCAGGGAATAAGCCAGTTGACTGATGGTCGAGCAGGCGGCAAAACGTTTAATGTCGGTTTGTCCCAGGGTTAAAAGGGCGCCGTAGACCATGGTTATCAGGGCCATAATCATCAGCGGTAGCGAGAAGACCTGAAAATCTGCGGTCAGCGGTATAATCAGGACGCGCAGCATTATGTAGACAGCGATATTGGCATAAACCGCCAGCAGGCCGGTGATACTGGTCGGATATTCCGCGTCAACCCAGGGCATCCAAACCTGAAAAGGAACCACTGCCATCTTGGCCAGGATTGTAACAAGAAACATAACTATGGTCCAGAATGCGGCCGGAGTCCCGGCCATCTGAGCGATACTCGCAATCGCGAAGCTCCCGGTTTTATAGTAGACGATAATCGCGCCGACCAGAAAAAACCCGGCTCCGAAAACCGCCCACATCAAACTGATCATAGCGACTCGCACCCGGTCGATGTAACCGAACATCGCCATAATAAAGAAGAGCGGAATGGGCAGGATTTCAAGGAAAAAATAGATTCCGATCAGGTTTGAAGCAAAACAGACCCCCATAAACCCGGTGGGAAAAAGGAGGAAAAGGGCATAAAACCGGATATAGTGATTGACGGCGGTTTTTTTGTCAATTTCGCCGTAGATCGCCGCAATACGATGCTCAATATAGCGGTCGGAATGAAAGGCCAGAGCGCTACAGAGCAGATTGACAATCAGGGCAATCGGCAGACTGAGTCCGTCTCCCAAAAGGTTTAAGGTGATCGCCGGGCCCGCAAAGTGGTGCTGTTCGACTATCGGGGCGCCGCCCAGGGTCAGTTTAAAGGTGGCGACAATCAGCAGCATGGTAGAGTAAAGCAGCCCGAGCCGGGCGATCCAGGCTGATTGTTTACCAAATACCCGTCGCCCCAGAATTATTGCCGGGGCACAGATTGCCGGGATTATAATTGTTTGTAAAAGGATATGTTCCAGCATATTATCAGGGCCACATTGCCAACCCGATAGTGAGCAGAATAATGCCCATCAGGTAAGCTCCAATATAGAGAAAATTATCGGTTTCAGTCTTTAAACGCAGAAACAGGCGCGGCAGTTTTTCCGTGACCAGAACCGGGAGCCGCCGGTGAATTAACAGGTCAAAATTATTCTCAATCTTAAAAGCGACAATATCGGCAAGTTTCAAGGTGCCGTCGATAAAAACCCGGTTATAGAAAGCATCAATAAACCAGCGTCGCCAGAAAAATATATGCAGTTCCTTAAAAACCGAATGCGATTGCAGTTTGATCGCGCGCTCATGTTTGCGATAGATAATCCCGGCCGGTATCGTTCCCGCGAGGATAGAGCCGACGGAGAGACAGGTAACCAGCAGATGGTAGTTGACGGCGTGTTCACCGGCTTCCTTGAGGGGCAGTTTGAGGGTTCCGGCAAGGTTTAAATCGAAATTGTGATGCAGGAGATGTTCAACCCAGGGGCCGCCGGCCCCCAAGGCCAGAAGCAGCAGTGCGAGCAGGCCGCAGGTACTCCACATGATCGGCAGGGCCTCGTGCGGCGTTTGTGATTCTTCCTTAAGATGGCGCAGGTGTGAACTTTCGGAACCGTAAAAGACCATCATCATCATTCGGGTGGTGTAAAATGCGGTTAACGCAACCGTAATCATGGCAATTACGAAAATCGGCAGATTGTGGGCTTTAAGGTTGACCAGCAGAATCGCGTCTTTACTCCAGAATGCGGGCAGCGGCGGCACTCCCATCAGGCAGATTGCGGCAATCATCATAAAAAGCCAGGTGTATGGCATATAGCGGCGCATCCCGCCCATATCCTGAATATAAATCGAATGGGCGGCATGAATGACGGAACCGGCACAGAGAAAGAGGCAGGCCTTGAAAATTGCATGGCTTATGAGGTGGAAGATTCCGGCGGTGGTTCCGGCGACCAGAGTTGATTGGGTCAGGCCGGCAACCCCCAAGCCGATCCACATATAGCCGATCTGGCTGACGGTTGAAAAAGCGAGAATTTTTTTCAGCTCTTTGGCAACCATACCCTGAGTGGCGGCAATAAAAGCGGTAATGGCCCCGACCCAGGCGGTTATGGTAAAGAAAAGTTCGGCATTATGACAATCGGCGACCCAGCGGCCGATATAGAAAATCGGCATTAAACGGGCCACGAGATAAACCCCGCTTTTAACCATGGTCGCGGCGTGGATCAGGGCCGAGACCGGGCCCGGCCCGGCCATCGCTTCAGGCAGCCATTCATGCAGGGGAAACTGGGCCGATTTGCCGATCGGTCCGGCGAGCAGCATAAAGGTAACCAGAACCACCATATTGGGGTTTTGCGCCAGTTCCGGGAACCAGACTGGGGCGGTTTTATAGAGCTCCATCAGGTTTAAGGTGTGAGCGTAGAAAAAAATAATCAGAATCCCGCCCAGCATAATCAGGTCGCCGACGCCGGTAACCACCAGGGCTTTGAGGCCGCAGAATGACGGGGTTGTCAGCGGGGCTTCAGCTTCGGGACCGCCGATCCAGTATTTGCGCTCATCTTTATAATAGAAACCGATCAGGGCGTAGCTGCAGAGACCGACCAGTTTCCAGCCGACGAACAGCAGAAGCAGGTTGTTGGCGAGAACCAGAAGGAGCATACTGCCGATGAAAAGATTGACCAGCATCAGGAAACGGTTGATGCCGGGATCGCCTTCCATATAGCCGAGGCAATAGATGGCGATTATGGCACTTATAACTGAAACTACGAGAATCAGAATCAGGCTTAAAGGGTCGAGCAGAATGCCGATCTCAAGGATAAAGGGATGGGTAACCCAGACCCAGCTGCTTTGCAGAGGGAGTTGGCCGGGATGCAGCAGCAGCGGCAGCAGGCGCAGGCAGCAGAGCGCCGCCATAATCGGGAAGGCGATTGCGGCAAGATTGCGTAAGCGGCCATTAACAAAGGAAGCGACATAAATTGCCGGAACCCCGATAAATGGTAGAATGATGGCAAGCCAGGCGTATAGGTGCAAAAGTTTCTCTCCTTAAACCTGATTAAAAGACGACTTTGAGCAGCGGTTTGACAAAATTATCGACTATCCAGAAACTTCCCAGCCCGGTCGCGATGATTGAGGTTGCCGCCAGCAGTATCGGGATCAGCATTGCCGCCGGAACCTCTTCAACTTCGATCGCGGGGTAGGCTTCCTGGCGTTGATATTCAGGTTGCGGATCCTCAAAACAGGCAACCTTTATGACCCGGAAAAAATAAATGACATTCAAGATGGTACTGCAGAGTAAGGCGGCGATAAAAACCCAGTTGCCGGCTTCAAGACAGCCGAACAGAAGATACAGTTTACTGAAAAAACCGCTGGTCGGCGGGATGCCGACCATGGAAAAAGCGCCGATGGTAAAAGCGAGCATCGTGTAGGGCATGCGCCGGAAAAGATGCCGCAGGTTGTCGATCCGGCTATTGCCTAAGCGATAGATAATAGCTCCGGTCGCCAGAAAAATACAGCTTTTGGTACAGACTTCGCTGACGATGGTCAAGATAGCGCTGCTGAATCCGGCCTTGTTGACCAAAGCAATGCCCAGGACAATATAACCGACCTGAGCTATGACTGAGTAGCAAAGCATTTTTTTCAGGTCTTTCTGGGCAATCGCGTAGATAGAGCCGATCAGCAGAGCAACTACGGCCGCCCAGCTCAAAATGGTCGTAATCGGGAAAACTTCAACAAAAAAGCGCCGTTCAAAAAGGTAGTAGATGATTCTTATCATCAAATAGCCGGCGACTTTGGTGTAGAGCGGCGCGACCGTGGCGCTGACGGTTGACGGGGCTGAGTAGTAGGCGTCCGGCAGCCAGGCGTGCAGCGGGAAAAGCGCCATTTTCAGGGAGAGACCGACCAGCATCAACGCCCCGGCAGTCAAGACAACGTGAGAGTGATAAAGTTGCGGCAGGAGACGGCTTAAATCGGCAAGGTTGAGAGAACCGGTGGAAATATAGAGATAACCGACCCCGAGCAGATAGCAGGAGGCCCCGATGGTTCCCATTATTATATAGCGAAAGGTGGCAAATGGCGCATCTCCGGAACCGCAGGCAATCAGGCCGTAGGCCGACAGCGAGGAGATTTCAAGAAAGACGAAGACATTAAACAAGTCACCGGTGATGACAATTCCCATCAGACTGGTGATCATCAGCAGATAGAGAGCGGAAGCGTAGGTTTGGCGCCCCGGTAATTCTTTTGCGAAACTCGGGCCGGAGTAAAGCGCGCCGAGAAGGCCGGTGCCGCTTATCAGGACCAGCATCAGGGCATTTAAATGATCTATTCTGTAAGCGATGCCCCAGGGTGGTTCCCAGCCGCCCATATTGTAGGAGATCGGCCCGGAAGTTATGACCTGTGCGGCAATCCCCAGGCTCATACAGAAGGCGCAGCCTATAATCAGCACCAGCCAGGGGTGGCAGAGACGCCGGGTCAAAGTTCCCAAAAGCGGGGTCAGCAGGGCTGCCAGCAGAGGGATAACAATAATCAGGGCAGGAAATTGCTGTGTCATACCGTTCAAACTTCCGCCTCCTGCTCGGCTTGCCGGAGCTCGATTATTTCATCTTCATTCAAGGTGTTGTAGCGGCGATAAATCAGGATTAAAACCGCCAGGGCAACCCCGGTGGTCGCAATTGAGACCACAATTGCGGTCAGCATGAGAACATGGGGCAGGGGGTTTAAGTAGTCGGCCGCTTTGAACAAATGTTCTCCATGACCATGGGCACCGACAAGAATCGGCACGTGGACCTTGCCTTTTTTGACGCCGATAGAAACATAGTAAAGTATAATCGCGGTTTGAAAGATATTCATACCGATCAGTTTTTTTACCAGGTTACGCTTGGCCAGCATCGCAAAAAGACCGATCATCATCAAAACGACATAAATCCAGAAATTATATTTGGCGATTATGAAGTCGAGCATTTTCCGGCGGGCTCCTTAAGCTTCATCGTCGTCTGAATTCTTACGCAATAAGAGGGCGCAGATCAGAGCAGCGGTAAAAATGACAGTGGTTTCCCCCATGGTATCGTAGCCACGATAATCAGCCAGAACCGCCGAGACTATATTCGGGGTCTCGGTTTTGCTGTAAGCTTCTTCGATATAAAGGGGTGAGACATAGGTGTTGGCCGGTGAATTCGGATCGCCCCAGGCTGGCATATCCATCGTGCCGTAGATGAGCAGGCCGCCGGAAAGGATGACAAAAATCAGAATAATTACCTTCAATCTTTTGACCTCCGGGTAGTTTTGATGATGGCACCGACAAACAGGATGGTGCTGACTGAAGTCGCGACCGCAGCCTCGGTGAAAGCGACATCAACCGCCCCCATCTCGGCCCAGAGCAGACACATAAAGAAACTGAAAGCTCCAAGGATAATTACTGCGCTCAACAGATCCTTGATGTTAATTGCCGCTATCGCGCAAATCAGGACCAGTACGCAAAGAAGAAAATCGAGTTGCCAGATCATTTTTTCGGTTCTCCGGAATTGCTCGGTTCAGGTTTCCGCCGCCAGGGTTTGATACCGCAGCGGTAAGCCGCCCGGCCGATAGCGTGGGTTGCCGTGGGGTTGGCTATGAAAACAAAAAGTGCGATAAGAGTGAGCTTGGCGCTGTTAAGATTTAAACCATGATGGACAATCGCACCTGATATGATCAGGAGTACGGCCAGAGTATCCCCTTTCCCGGTGGCATGCATGCGTGAGTAAAGATCCGGGAAGCGCAACAGGCCAACGGTCGAAGTGAAAAAGAAAAAGAGGCCGCCGACAATTAATACGATCGCGCAGATGTCATTCGCGGCAAGGTTTGTATTGCCCAAGGTCAGCACTTTCCCTTCTCCTCAAAAAATTTGGTAGTTGCCAACGTCCCGAGAAAATTCAGTAAAGCATAAACCGTACATATGTCAACAAACATCTCAACTCTACCGAAAATAAACCCGATCAGGATTAATATGGCAAGCGTTTTTGTGCCGATTGCGCCAACCGCTATCATTCGGTCTATAGTGGTAGGCCCCGTCACGACACGATAGAGACAGGCCAGAACCAAAAACCCGAGAAATAAATCGACATAGACAAAAAAAGTGTTCATACAGTTTGTATCCTGTTGCGGAATCGTGCAGCCGGTATTTAGTGCCTTACAGGTTATTTTCTTGTTTTAAAACAAGAAAATGTTCTGATAAGAGCACTTATTTGCGGGCCGCAAGGCCCTGTTTGGGTTGCGGGAGTTGTTCCCGCATTAGTGCCTTACAGGTTATTTTCTGTACTAAAAAACAAGATTTAATAATCAGAAAATGTTCTGATAAGAGTACTTATTTGCGGGCCGAAAACTTTCTTTTGGGTTGCGGGATAGTTCCCGCATTAGTGCCTTACAGGTTATTTTCGGTTTGAAAAAACAAGAAAATGTTTAGTTAAGAGCACTTATTTGCGACCATCGGATTGCCCCTGGGTACGGGCCGAAAAGGCACGATTGGGTTGCGAGGATTGTTCCCGCATCGGAGCTCTTCTCAGTAACGGCTTGTAAATAATTGAAATTATTGTAAATTTATCTGTGTCTATCTGTGGTTCAGCAAAAAAATAGAAACCACAGATGAACGCAGATCAACCTAGATTTAGTTCCTCTCACGTTGCTTGTATATACGTGGCCTAGGTAGCGGTCCGGGATGCTTATAAGAAAGTCTTACTCTGCCGGGGGTGAGCCAGCTATGTCAAGAATTATGGAGTACATTGCCGACATCACCGTCAATCCGACTCCGATTTCCACGCCTAAAATCCCGAGAGAGCGGGCCCGGGGAATGCTTACCCCTAAGATTGGAGCTAATTGGGCGTAATCAAGAAAGTTGCCGCCCAGCAGCAAACACAGCAGGCCGATTCCGGCATAAATAAATACCCCCAGACCACATAACACAATTGTAATGCGGCGACCCATGCGGCTAATTACGGCGCCCTGCCCATAAGCCAGAAACAGCAGGGCTAACGAAGCCGTTAAAATGACCCCGCCCTGGAAGCCGCCTCCCGGCGAGTAGTGTCCGTGGGCGATGACATAAAGGGCATAAACCTGAATGAACGGTACCATTATCCGGCATACCGTTTGTACGATCAGGTTCTCGTAAATTTTGGTCAGCATACTTGTCTTTTTTCCATGAAGAAGCAAATTTCCCGAATACGGATTATCACTTTGTATGATAGACGTGAGCAACTCTTCTTTCCATTTCCCCGTCCTGCAGGCCCGCAGCAAAAGCCGGGGTCAGGGCATGGACATAAAAATCGTCCCCGACAATATCAAGCGTAACGGTGCCTGGGGTTAAAGTTATGGAATTTCCATAAACGGTTTTGGGGACATCGCCCTGGATATGGCGGCATTTGTAGACTATAATGCCCGGATCGATTTTAAGTCTGGGGCTGAGAACCAGACGCGCCACCTGGAGGTTGGCGATCACTATCTCTTTTATTAACCAGAAAGTGTAGAGAATGAATTCCAGGGCAATGATATGTCTTTTCTTGTCGGCTTCATACTGGAAAAGCAGGTTGGTTGAGGCGTATGAAACCCCGATACAACAGAGGATACCGATAGTAATGTGGAAAACATCATAATGGCCGGAAAGAAAAAGCCAAAATGCCATCGCGTAAAAAAAAGTGGCTAAATATCGAGTGAAAGGGAGTTTCTTCAGCAGCATTTTTGCTCTTTCCGTTATATACGGGTTGGTTGTTTTTCTCAAGAACTATAGCGAAATATATTTTTTGTCAAGGATAAAAAAACAATACTTTTTGCCGCAGTTAATTTTTCCCGGTTACCCTGGCCGGATATTTTGAGTGTAACTATTCAGCCAAATTTTACCCCCCCCCCCCCACCTTCTGGAGGGGGCGGGGGTGGTTTTTCGTAAGCGGTTGCGGAAACGATTTCGTTGTTTTTCGGAAGCGTGCGGGAGCCCATTAGCATTGAAGCTGTTTGAGCGTAAGCGAGTTTTGCGAGGCGGGCGCAGCGAGCTTATAAGGAAAAACAGAAATCTTAACGCCGAGCGGAGAAAAACCACGCCCGACCCCGGATTCGGCTGAATAGTTACTCTTGAGTCGGTAAGCAAGCGCATCGTTTTTAAGACGCAATTACATACCGATTTAATATGAAAACGAATGAATTTTAAAGGAAAGAATGTATTTTGCGGGGAAGGGAAAAAAGGCTTGACTTGAAAACATCAGCTGTGATAACTAGGCGCCGCTTTCGCAGAGAACGGCAATTTTTTTAATCAATGCTTGAGTTTTGCGGCAGGGTTAAGTCAACTGATTTGTCGTTATATTTCGTTAAAAGTTTGGCGGACATCAACAAATCCGAATTTGGGATTGTTTTGCCGGTAATGTAATTTTTCTTGGGAGTTTAGCGGTTGTGATTGAACTTAATGCGACATTATTGATTCAGTGGTGCATCTTTGTCAGCCTGATGATCTTCTTGAATTACTTCCTTTTCAAACCGGTCTTGCGGATTATTGATGCGCGCAAGGCCAAAGTTGAAGGGACCTTTGCCGGTGCCCGGGATTTGCAGGAGCAGGCCGGGAAAAATCAAAAAGATTATGAAGCCCGTCTGGCTGCGGCCAAGGAAGACTTGTTCGCCCGGACCTCGGCGATGCGGGAGCGTGCGGCTAAGGAGTCGCGTGAATTAATGGAAAAAGCCCGGGAAGAGGCGCAGGCTCAAGTTGATTCAACTCGGGATCGGGTGCGGCAGGATATCGAGGTTGTGCGCAAAGAGTTAATTTCTAATGTTGATGGCTTCGCCCGCGAGATCGCGGCCAAGGTTCTGGATAAAAAAATTTAATCTGCCTTTTTTTGAAAGATGAGGGATAGAACGGAATGAAAATTCGCTTGCAGAAAAATGCCGGAAAGATTGTTTTGGCAGTTGTTCTGGTTGGATTGCTGGTGGCTGTGGCCCAGGCATCGGAGACCGGTGCGGCTGAGCATAAAAGCCTCATGACGGTCCTGGCGGAAGATCCAATGCCTTTGTTGAAAGATTTCTTATGGCGCATACTTAATATCTCCGTTTTGTTATGGATCTTGATTAAATTTGCCGGTAAATCGATTCAGGGTTTTTTTGCCGGGCGGCGTGACTCCCTGCAGCAGGGGGTTTCCGAAGCGCAGGAGGCTAAGGCGGCCGCGGAAAAAGTTTACAATGAGTATCAGGCTAAGCTTGCCGGTCTCGAAGGTGAACTCAAGGCGATGGAAGAAAAGTCCCGGCTGGAAACTGAGCGGGAACAGGAAAGAATGCGTCAGGAGACTGAAAGCCTGGTGGCGAAGCTCAAGCAGCAGGCCCGGCAGATGGCGGATCAGGAAGTCGCTGCGGCGCAACGCAGTTTAAGGAATGAAGCCGCGAAGCTGGCAGTGGAAGTAGCTGAGAAGTTAGTCAAAGAAAATGTCGATGACAACGACCGTCGGCGGATGGTCGAAAATTATCTCGAGAAAGTAGTGAGGGCATAAATTGATTCGCGATATTATTGCCAAAAGATATGCCAAAGCTTATTTTGGGTTGTCCAAAGAGCAGGGGCGCTTGACTGAAGCACAATCAGAGTTGAGTGAGATGGTTGCTTTCTTTGATAAAGAAGCGGAGTTGCGCGGGGTGCTTTTTAACCCGGTTTTTGAAACGGTTGAAAGAAAGGCCGTCCTCAACGCGATTTTAGAGAAAATTGAGGTGTCGAAGCCGCTGCACTCACTTTTGAGTTTGCTTGTTGATAAGAATAAGCTCGCCTATGTCGGTTTGATCGCGGAGAATTTCAGCCAACTGGTTGACGTTGCCGAAGGCCGGCTTAAGGTTGAGGTTGCCAGTGCCGCGAAACTGGATAAGAAGTCCATCACCAAACTCCGGGAAGAATTTTCCAAATTGACCGGGAAGCAGGTGGAACTCGAAGTATCGGTCGACAAGAGTCTGCTCGGTGGGGTGGTTGCCCGCTATGGGGGTATGGTTTATGACGGCAGTATCAAGACCCAGCTCAGACAGATGGGTGAGGCCCTTCGCGCCTAGCTTGATAAGACGGCAGACAGAACCTCCGTTCTCATAACGGTGATAATATTTTAGGTTGAGTAGGTTTAGAGACGGTTTATCATACTCTAATGCGGGAACAAATCCCGCAACCCAAACAGGGCTTTGTGGCCCGCAAATAAGTACTCTTATCAGAACATTTTCTTGTTTTTTCAAACCGAAAATAACCTGTAAGGTACTAAAAGAACTGTTTTTTAGGGAGTAGTAAGAGGCCATGGAATTACGCGCTGAAGAGATAAGTCAAATTATCAAAGATCAGATTGAGAACTATGAGAAGAAGGTAGAGGTCAGTGAGACCGGAACCATCCTGACGGTTGGTGATGGGATCGCGCGTATTTATGGCCTGGAGAACGCTATGGCCGGTGAGCTTCTGCTCTTTCCGCATGACATTTACGGTATGGTTCTCAACCTTGAAGAAGATAACGTCGGGGCCGCGATTTTCGGTGAAGATACCGAAATCAGTGAGGGCGACGCAGTTAAACGTACCGGACGCATTGTTGAAGTTCCGGTTGGTGAAGCTCTTTTAGGCCGGGTCGTAAATGCTTTGGGTCAGCCGATTGACGGTAAAGGGCCGATTGCAACCGACAAAGCCCGGCGGGTTGAGATTAAAGCTCCCGGAATTGTCGACCGGCAGTCGGTTTCCGAGCCTTTGCAGACCGGGCTTAAAGCGATTGACTCAATGGTTCCGATCGGCCGGGGTCAGCGTGAACTGATTATTGGTGACCGGCAGACCGGTAAAACCGCGGTCGCCATTGATACGATTATCAATCAGAAAAATACCGATGTTTACTGTATCTATGTTGCCATCGGGCAGAAACGTTCCACGGTTGCTCAGGTAGTTGCCAAACTCGAAGAATACGGGGCGATGGAATACACAACCGTAGTTGCTTCGACCGCGAGTGAACCGGCGCCGTTGCAATTTATATCGCCTTATACCGGCGTGACTATGGGAGAATATTTTCGTGACAGCGGCCGCCATGCCCTGATTATCTACGATGATCTTTCGAAGCAGGCAGTTGCTTATCGTCAGCTTTCTCTGCTTCTGCGTCGTCCTCCGGGCCGTGAAGCCTATCCAGGTGATGTTTTCTACGTTCACTCCCGGCTGCTGGAACGGGCGGCAAAGATGAGTGATGAGCGTGGTGGCGGTTCTTTGACGGCATTGCCGATTATTGAAACCCAGGCCGGTGACGTATCCGCCTATATTCCGACAAACGTAATCTCGATTACTGACGGGCAGATCTTCCTTGAGTCCGATTTGTTTTACTCCGGTATCCGGCCGGCGATTAACGTTGGCCTTTCGGTTTCCCGGGTTGGTGGTTCGGCCCAGGTTAAGGCGATGAAACAGGTTGCCGGTTCCCTGCGGCTCGATCTGGCGCAGTATCGGGAAATGGCGGCATTTGCCCAGTTTGGCAGTGACCTTGATAAAGCGACCCAGGCGATGCTGGCCCGGGGTGAGCGTCTGGTTGAGATTTTGAAACAGGATCAGTACTCGCCGCTGACGATGGAAAAACAGGTCATCATTATTTATGCCGCTATTAATGGCTTTGTTGATGAATATGAGGTTGAAGTTCTTCTGCGCTATGAAGCTGAACTTTTCAACTTCCTTGCCGCAAACTATGCATCACTTATTGATGCCATAAAAGAGAAAAAGAAAATTGATGATGACATCAAGGCCACTCTTGAAGGGGCGCTTAACGCATTCAAAGAAGTTTTCAAGGCGTAAATTTAGAACTGATTTTATTGGTACCTTTGAAGGTTATTTTCTGTGCCAAAAAGCAAGATTTAATACTCAGAAAATGTTCTGATAAGAGTACTTGTTAGCGGGCCGCAAGGCTCCGCTTGGGGTGCGGGATCGGTTCCCGCATTAGGTTCATTCCAATTATTAAGAGATTGGATTATTGTTGATTAAGTCTTAGCCGGAAACCGGGATTATTGATAGATGGCGAATCTTAAAGATATCAGAAAGCGCATTAACAGTGTCAAGAGCACTCAGCAGATCACCAAGGCGATGCAGATGGTGGCCGCGTCCAAGCTCAAGAAAGCGCAGGACAGCGTGGTCCAGGCCCGGCCCTATGCTTCTAAAATGAGTGATGTCCTTGCCAGTCTTGCGGTCCGGGTCAAACCCGGCAAGCATCCGTTGCTTGAGCGGCGGGAAGAGAAAAAGGTTGAGTTGTTGGTGATTACCTCTGATCGTGGACTTTGCGGCGGTTACAATGGCAATGTCATCAAAGCGGCTGACAGTTTTCTTAAGACGAGAGGCGCTGGCGGTGAGACTGCGCTTTTAAGTGTAATCGGTCGTAAGGCCCGTGACTATTATCGTCGGCGGAACTGGGAATTTCAGACGGAGGAGTTGAATCCGGGAACGACCAGCTTTGCTCAGGCGGAGGTGGTTGCGCAGGCAATCATAGATCGTTATGTAGCCGGCGAGACTGACGCGGTTTATGTCGCGTATACTGATTTTCAGTCGGCAATGACCCAGACGGTGCAGATTAAGCGTCTGTTGCCGGTGGAGCCCAAAGCCCTGGCCGAAGATGAGTTTCCGGTCGAGTATCTTTATGAGCCTTCCGAAGAGGCTTTGCTGACCGACATAATACCCCGTTATGTTGCGACACAGATATTCAGAATGCTACTTGAATCAATTGCCAGTGAACACGGTTCGCGGATGACCGCGATGGATTCGGCAACCAAGAATGCGAACGAAATGACCGATAAACTGACGCTTCTCTATAACCGAGCCCGGCAGGCGGCGATAACGACTGAACTTATGGAAATCGTCAGCGGAGCTGAGGCTTTAAATTAAATCCGAATTTTTTAATTGTTTAAGAATAAGTTAATCCAAATAAACCGGTAAAAGAGGTATTAAGTAATGAGCGATAAGAATATTGGCAGAATAACCCAGGTAATTGGTCCTGTAGTTGACGTAGAGTTTGAAAAAGGAAAACTGCCCCCGATTTTCAATGCTCTGCGGATTACCAATAAATCGCTTAACGACGACGATTGGAATCTGGTATGTGAGGTTGCTTCACATCTCGGAGAAAATACGGTGCGTGCGGTATCGATGGATTCCACAGATGGTCTCGTGCGCGGTATGGAAGTCTGGGATCTCGGTGAAATGATGACGATGCCGGTCGGCCACGAGGTTCTCGGCCGGATTATTAATGTTATCGGTGATCCGGTAGACGAGATGGGCCCGATCGGTGAGAAAAAACGTTATCCGATTCACCGCCCGGCCCCTTCATACGAAGAGCAGAGTACGGAGCTTGAGCCTCTGGAAACCGGAATCAAGGTTATTGACATGCTGGCCCCTTATGTCAAGGGTGGAAAAATCGGCCTTTTCGGCGGCGCCGGGGTTGGTAAAACCGTTGTCATTATGGAACTTATCAATAATATTGCGACTCAGCACGGTGGTTACTCCGTTTTCGGCGGTGTCGGCGAACGGACCCGTGAAGGGAACGATCTCTGGCACGAAATGAAAGACTCCGGCGTTTTGGAAAAAGCCGCTCTGGTTTACGGCCAGATGAATGAACCTCCGGGAGCCCGTCTCCGGGTTGGCCTTTCCGCTCTGACTGTAGCCGAATACTTTCGTGATGAAGAGGGCCAGGACGTGCTGCTCTTTATTGATAATATCTTCCGTTTTACCCAGGCCGGCTCCGAGGTGTCAGCCCTGCTCGGCCGGATGCCTTCAGCGGTTGGTTACCAGCCTAACCTGGCAACCGAAATGGGTGAACTTCAGGAGCGGATTACGACCACCAAGAAGGGGTCGATTACTTCGGTTCAGGCGATCTATGTCCCTGCCGATGACTTGACCGACCCGGCTCCGGCAACATCGTTTGCTCATCTTGATGCGACCACGGTTCTTTCCCGCCAGATTGCGGAACTCGGTATCTATCCGGCGGTTGATCCACTTGATTCCACCTCACGGATTCTCGATCCACGGGTTCTTGGTGACCAACATTATAAAGTTGCGCGTGAAATTCAGCTGGTTTTACAACGCTATAAAGATCTTCAGGATATTATCGCGATTCTGGGAATGGACGAGCTTTCCGAAGAGGATAAGCAGTTGGTTAACCGGGCCCGTAAGATTCAGCGTTTCCTCTCCCAGCCTTTCCACGTTGCGGAAGAGTTTACCGGTACTCCGGGGGTCTATGTTAAACTGGAAGATACAATCCGCGGCTTTGAGGAAATTTTATCAGGAGAATATGATAATCTTCCGGAGCAGGCCTTCTATATGGTCGGCGGGATTGAAGAAGTAGTTGAAAAAGCCAAAACCCTTGGTGCCTAATCTAGCTACTAACCTGTAAGCCACTATAAACCGCTGGTTGAGAGATTCTACAGTTATGGAAAGTGATAAGATACGTCTTAAAATAGCGAGCCCTTATCGTGAAGTGCTTGATGTCGAAGTCGATGAGGTTGTCGCACCGGGGGAAGGGGGTCAGTTCGGCGTGCTTCCCGGCCATACGCCTTTTCTCGCGACAATAGGTGTCGGTCAGCTGGCTTATCGCCAGGGCAATCAGTTAAAGTATGTCGCGGTCGCGCATGGTTACGCCGAGGTTGAATACCATCAGGTAATCGTGTTGCTGGACGCGGCCGAACTTTCGGATGAAATTGATGTCGACCGGGCCGAACGGGCCCGGCAGCGGGCCGAGGGCCGCCTGGCGGAAATCAGCCCGGAAGATAAGGATTATGTTGTGGAACTAGCTGCATTAGATCGCGCTATGAATCGAATTTCGGTTGCCAAAATCTGATATTAATCTGATAAAGGGATTTGAATTTTACGGGCTTTGAGCCTGAAGAAGACGGGAGTTTAAAAGCTCCCGTTTTTTGCGTTTAAGCGGGGGAAATATGCAAGATTTAAGCGTGATTGTTTTAGCTGCCGGGCGCGGTACCCGAATGCAGTCAAAGTTACCGAAAGTTTTGCATAAAATTCTGGGAGAACCTTTGCTGACGTACCCTTTACGCCTGCTTTCCGGCCTTGGGGTTGCAAAACCGATAGTTGTAATCAGCGGCGATGCCATTGGAGAGCAGGTTAAAACTGCAATGGCGGCGTCATTTAATATTGACTGGGCGATCCAATCTCAGGCTTTAGGTACTGCCGATGCCGTTGCCGCCGGCCTGAAAAATTTTGCCGGAATGTCCGGCAGGGTCCTGATTCTTTGCGGTGATGTCCCTCTTCTTACGGCTGCGACCTTGAAAAACTTTTATGAACGCCATTGTCAGGCTCAGGCCAAATTGTCGATTCTGACTGCGGTTCTTGATGACGGCGGCGGATATGGGCGGGTGCTGATCGATAAAGACGGGGCTCCGCTTGAGATTGTTGAGGCCCGAGACGCAACGGCGGAACAACTTGAGATCAAGCGGATTAACTCCGGGACCTATATTGTCGATATCGATCTGTTGCGGGCGGCTCTGGCGGAAAGCGGTTGTGACAACGCCCAGGGTGAATACTATTTGACGGATATGGTCGCTTTTTCCCGTCGTCAGGGGGCTGCAACTGCGATTTACGATGTTGCCGATTCACGGGAGATTCTCGGAATCAATACCCGGGCGGATCTGGTTCTTCTTGAAAAATATATGAGTTTGCGGCTTGCTCAGTATTGGCTTGAAAACGGGGTTACGGTGCGTTCTCCCGAGTTGGTAGCGATTGGTCCTGATGTGAAAATCGGCCCGGATACGGAAATTTGTCCGGGAGTGAGTCTCTTGGGTGAAACCGTAATCGGTGAAGATTGTTATGTTGGTGCCGGAGTCCAGATTAAAAATTCTACTATTGCCGATCAGGTTGAAATTAAACCTTATTCCGTGCTTGAAGATGCTCAGATCGGGGAGCAGGCGATGATCGGCCCCTTCGCCCGGATTCGTCCGGGTTCGCTGATCGGGGCCGCGGCCAGGATCGGCAATTTTGTCGAAACCAAAAAAGTTAATTTCGGCCAAGGCGCCAAAGCTTCGCACTTAGCTTATATCGGTGATGCTGAAGTCGGAGCCGGCAGTAATCTCGGGGCCGGGACGATTACCTGTAATTATGACGGTTTTAACAAGTTTAAGACCGTGATCGGCGAGCGGGTTTTTGTCGGCTCGGATTCCCAGCTGGTCGCCCCGGTAAATCTCGGCGATGATGTTCTGGTCGGGGCCGGATCGACAATTACCAAAAATGTGGCGGCCAATTCGATGGTCACGACCCGTACCCGGCAGAAAGAATTTGCCGGCAAAGGCATGGCCTGGCGTCGGTCGGCCAACGAGGATAAATAGTATGTGCGGAATCGTTGCCTATCTGGGTCCCAAAAACGGGGTGCCGGTAGTTCTTGATGGTTTAAGGAAACTTGAATATCGCGGCTATGACTCCGCCGGCATTGCCATCTTGAACCAGGGCCGGATTGCGATTCATCGCAGTGTCGGTAAATTGTTTAGTCTTGAGGAAAAAATCCGCGAGCAGCAACTTGACGGCAGTCCGGTAATCGGTCATACCCGCTGGGCCACCCATGGCCGGCCGACTGAAGCCAATGCCCATCCCCATAAACATGAAGGGGTGGTGGTGGTTCATAACGGGATTATCGAAAACTATCTGGAACTGCGCCGGGAGTTGCAGGATTACGGCCATGTTTTTTCTTCGGAAACCGACACCGAAGTGCTCAGTCACCTGATTGTCCGGGCTCTGGCAGCCGGGGCCGATTTTGCCGCAGCGGTCAGTCAGGCCCTGCTCAGGGTGCGGGGAACTTATGCCTTGGCGGTACTTTATGAGAAAGCCCCGGAGAAAATGATTGTGGCCCGGCAGAGCAGCCCGCTGGTGCTGGCCCTGGGCGGAAATCCCGGCGAATATTTTGTCGCGTCCGATATCCCGGCCCTATTGAACTGGTCCAGAGAGGTTATCTTTCTTGATGACGGCGAAATGGCGGTTTTTACGGCTGCGGGAATGAAGATAGTCGGCCTTGACGACGGGCAGGAGCAGAAAAAAGAAGTGCGGCGGATCTCCTGGGATCCGATTATGGCGGAAAAAAGCGGTTATAGGCATTTTATGCTGAAGGAAATTTTTGAGCAGCCGGAGGCGGTCGGCAACACCCTGCTGGGACGTCTTAATGAAGACCGCAGCGGGGTTGATCTTTCTGAAATCGGTTTTTCTCCGGAACAGTGGCGTTCATTCAGGGATATCAAAATAGTCGCCTGCGGTACCTCCTGGCATGCCGGACTGGTGGCGAAATACTGGCTCGAAAATCTGGCCCGGATTCCGGCGGAAGTCGATATCGCCTCAGAATTTCGTTACCGCGATCCTATGGTCGGCCCGGAAACCCTGGTGGTTGGCATCTCCCAGTCGGGTGAGACCGCCGATACCCTGGCGGCCCTGCGGGAAGCCCGGCGCCGGGGGGCGTCATTGCTGGCAATCTGTAATGTTATGGAAAGCAGTGTCGCCAGACTCTGTGATGGTGTACTTTATACCCATGCCGGGCCCGAGATCGGTGTTGCTTCGACCAAAGCCTTTACAACCCAGCTTACCGCCCTTTTCCTGCTGACTCTGGAGTTGGCTACGGCCCGCCGGAGCTTGAGCGCGGTTCAGATTAGTCAGCAGGTCAAGGCTTTGCTGCGCCTGCCGCAGGCCATCGAGAAGGTTCTGGAACGGGCCCTGGAACTTGAGTTAATGGCCCGGCGTTATCATCAGGTTGATGACTATCTCTATCTGGCCCGCGGCCTTAATTTCCCGATCGCTCTGGAGGGGGCACTGAAATTAAAAGAGATCTCCTATATTCATGCCGAAGGTTATCCCGCCGGTGAGATGAAACATGGCCCGATTGCCCTGATTGATGAGGCGATGCCGGTGGTGGTTTTAGCACCGCCGGATCGCCATCTTGAAAAAATCGTCGGCAATTTTCAGGAAGTCGCGGCCCGGGACGGGCGTTTGCTGATCTTTTCCGGCCCTGATCTGGAAATCCCGGCCGAGATTGATAAACTTGATCATTTTATTCTCGAGGTCGTCGGCGAAGAGTTGAACCCGCTGCTCTATGTTGTGCCGCTGCAGCTTCTGGCTTATTACACCGCGGTGCTTAAGGGTACCGATGTTGATCAACCCCGTAATCTGGCTAAAAGTGTAACGGTCGAATAGTCGCGGGTAGTTTCGGTTTAAGATTCAGGTTTCGGAGATTACAATTTTTGTAACTATTCAGCCGAATCCGGGGTCGGGCGCGGTTTTTCTCCGCTAGGCGTTAAGATTTCTGTTTTTTCCTTTAAGCGCGCTGCGCCCGCCTTGCAAAACTCGCTTACGCTCAAACAGTTGCAATGCTAATGGTCTCCCGCCCGCTTCCGAAAAACAACGAAATCGTTTCCGCAACCGCTTACGAAAAACCACCCCCGCCTCCTCCAGAAGGTGGGGGGGTAAAATTTGGCTGAATAGTTAAAAATTTTTATAGAATTTATAGAAGAAAACCAATGTTATCGCAAAAACAGTTTGTTAATAAAATAGTCCGTCTGAGAAATCGCTTCGGGGTTTCGGAGAACTATTTTCTGATTTTTCTTGCCCTTCTGATCGGGGTCTTGAGCGCGTTTGGGAACTGGGGCCTACGTTATGCCATTGAATTGGTGCACGAGCATCTTTTTGTTTCCGGGTCCTTAGTTTTAGGCGTGGCTGAAGGTGGTTGGAAAGTCTACCTGTTGCCGCTGATTCCGATGCTGGGCGGCCTGCTTTTGATCCCTCTGGAGATGGCAATG
Source organism: Pseudomonadota bacterium (assembly GCA_015486505.1). Taxonomy (GTDB): domain Bacteria; phylum Desulfobacterota; class Anaeroferrophillalia; order Anaeroferrophillales; family Tharpellaceae; genus Tharpella. Next base: position 19,469 of record WFRP01000098.1, read on the forward strand.
CCCGGTTATGTCTGTGGTTACGGTCTGCCTAACTTCCTGAAAACGGTCAACCTGGGTCGGGGACGCCTGGCCCGGCGTAATATCTGGATCAAGATTCTGGCGCCGGCGATTACGATCGGTACCGGCGGTTCGGCCGGACAGGAGGGTCCGATCGCGACCATCGGCGGGGCGCTCGGTCAACTGGTGGCCGGATTTTTTTCCTTCAACCCGGGTCGGGTGCGGCTTCTGATTGCCTGCGGGGTTGCCGGTGGGATTGCGGCGACCTTTAATGCCCCGATTTCCGGAGTCTTTTTCGCTCTGGAAATCATTATGATGGGTGATATCGGCCTGGCGATCTTTACCCCGGTGGTGATATCTGCCGCATCTTCAGTGGTTTCGACCAGGCTGATTTTCGGTAATGAGCGCCTTTTTGAGACTCCGGCATTTGCTTTGACCAGTTTTCGTGAATTACTGGTTTATATAGCGATGGGGGTGGTTCTCGGTCTGTTTGCGGCATTTTTTGTCAGATTTTTTTATCGGGTTCAGGATTTTTTTAACGATCTGCGCTTCCCGCGCTATCTTAAACCGGCTTTAGGCGGTCTGCTGGTCGGTTTTATCGGTATCCGGTTTCCTCAGGTGATGGGCGATGTCTACATCCATTTCAGCCATATTTTCAACTCACCGCCAATCTGGTATATGGCCCTGGCTTTTGTTCTGGCAAAGATGCTGGCAACCTCGATCTGTCTTGGTTCCGGCGGCGCCGGGGGGCTTTTCGCGCCGATAATGTTTATCGGAGTGGTCCTGGGTTCCGCCTGTGGTCAGATTGCCGCCCTGCTTTTCCCCGGGGTGGTGGTTTCAGCGGATGGTTACGCGATTGTCGGTCTCGGCGCTTTTCTTTCGGCGGTCACACACGCGCCGCTTACCGCAATTTTTTTGGCCTATGAGCTGACCGGAGAATCGCAGATTATCCTGCCGGCGATGTTCGCCACGGTCTTCGGGATTTTGGTCGCCCGCAGTATTGAACGCGAGGGTGTAGATACCTTCGGTCTGGCCCGGGAAGGGATTCATCTGGAGGATGGGCGCGAGGTTAACCTTTTACGCTCGATTAAGATCGGGGATGTTATGTATCGGGGCGAGCTGGAAACCATTCCGGAGACCATGAAGCTTAAATCAATCCTCCAGTTTCTGCCGCGCTCCCGCAAAACCGCTTTCCCGGTAGTTGATAGTGAAGGCTTGTTGAGTGGTATCTTGAGTATTCAGGATCTGCGCGAGCTGGTTTATGAAGAGGAGCTTGAGGATCTTATTGTGGCGAAAGAGATTGCCAAGGATAAGGTTTTAACGGTTACGGCCAATGATCATCTGGGCCGGGCCCTGCAGAAAATCGGTTCACGCAATATCGATTACCTGCCGGTAGTGGCTGAAGATAACCCCCGTCGTCTGGTCGGCATGATTTCCCGTCAGGATATTATTGCCGCTTATAACCGGGCCCTTTTGGAACGTGAACTGCCCGGGGGGCATTAGTGCCTTACAGGTTATTTTCTTGTTTTAAAACAAGAAAATGTTCTGATAAGAGCACTTATTTGCGGGCCGCAAGGCCCTGTTTGGGTTGCGGGGATTGTTCCCGCATTAGTACCTTACAGGTTATTTTCTGCACCAAAAAACAAGATTTAATAATCAGAAAATGTTCTGATAAGAGTACTTATTTGCGGGCCGGTAACTTTCTTCTGGGTTGCGGGATTTGTTCCCGCATTAGTACCTTACAGGTTATTTTCTGCACTAAAAAACAAGATTTAATAGTCAGAAAATATTCTGATAAGAGTACTTACTCAACTTTATGAATTGATGTAAGTGACATTTTTTACAGATTTTATTGTGTTTTTTTGCAAATGATTTAACCTTGTTACTCTTTGCGCCTTTGCACCCTGAAGGGCATAGACGTCTTTGCGGGAGACAAAAAAGCAGTTATCCCGCATTAGCTTTTTTGAACAGAAAGCGTAGCTTTGGGGCAGGCTTGACTTATGGGTATTTGCTGTTGCCCGCAATTTTGTTATCGGCTGGTTACTATATGAAGATTTTAAATCCGGGTTTACTTTGTCGGGTTGATGGATTATAAGCGCCTTTTTGCCTTTTTGCACCTTTTGTGGAGAAAACCTTCTTTCGATAATTGTTGTACTGAGAATATTGATAATGAATGTCGATGATTTAGTTGCCGGGCTTAATCCGGTTCAGCGTGAGGCGGTGCTGGCGAGTACGGGGCCGTTGTTGATTCTGGCCGGGGCCGGCAGCGGTAAAACCCGGGTGATTGTGCATAGAATCGCCTATCTGATTGCGGCGCAGGGGGTTGACCCCCGGCAGATTATCGCCCTGACGTTTACCAATAAGGCCGCTCAGGAGATGCGTGAGCGGGTGCGGGAGATGATCGGTCCGGTGGCCCAGAGTATGTGGATCTCGACTTTTCATTCAAGTTGTTCCCGAATTCTGCGTAATCATGGTGAACTTCTGGGGTTTTCCAGCAAATTTTCGATCTACGGCGATAAAGAGCAGACGGCTTTGTTGAAGGAGGTTGCGCGCAAGCTTAATCTGCAGCCGACTATGTTCCCGACCAAATATCTGAGTTCGGCGATTGAAGATGCCAAAAATCGCGGCGTCGGTCCGGACGAATACGCGGTTGAGGTTCATCATGCCCCTAATCCGAAACTTAGAGTAGTTGCCAATGCCTACAAACTCTATCAGCAGGGTCTGCTTGAAAATGACGCGTTGGATTTCGGCGATCTCCTTTTTCAGACGGTGGCGCTGTTTAACAAGTTCCCCGACCTTCTGGCCTCCTATCGCGAGCGTTTTAATTATATTCTGGTCGATGAATACCAGGATACCAATGAGATTCAGTATCGGCTGATCGGAATGCTGGCTGAGCCGAAGCGCAATCTCTGTGTTGTCGGTGATGATGACCAGTCGATCTACAGCTGGCGGGGGGCGCAGATAAAAAATATCCTTGATTTTGAATCGGACTATCCCGAAGCCAAGGTTGTGCGTCTTGAGGAAAACTACCGTTCGACGGCAACCATTCTGAATGCCGCCAACCGGGTTATCGCGGCCAATAAACAGCGTAAAGGCAAGGATCTCTGGACCAATAATCAATCGGGGGAGCTGATTTCGCTCTATCTGGCGGCCAATGAAGCCGATGAAGCCCGCTATGTGGTTAAGCGGATCAGTACTTCAGTGCGGGAACCCGGGGATTTCGCGATTTTCTACCGGACTAACGCGCAGTCCCGGATTTTTGAAGAAGGTCTCAGCCGCAAGGCGATTCCCTATACCATTGTCGGCGGGACCAAATTTTATGACCGGGCCGAGGTGAGAGATCTGCTCGCTTATCTCAAGGTCGTGAACAATGAGCGTGACGGGATCAGCCTGCTCCGGATTCTTAATGTTCCGGCGCGCGGCGTCGGTAAAACTTCGATTGAGCATCTCCAGACTTATGCCGATGCTAACGGTTTGACGCTGTGGCAGACCCTGGAGTTGCTGGAGAGTGAAGCTCTGGTCCGGGGCGGCGCCCGGACGGCACTTAACGGTCTGGTTGCCATGATCCGGCAGTGGCGGCGCCAGGAGCAGGAAGGCCGGAAGCCGAGTGTTATCTGTGCGGATATCCTGGCCGGGATCGGTTTTTCCGCGTGGCTTCTAAAGCACAATGATCCGATTCAGGCTCAGGCCCGCCAGGAAAATATCGCTGAACTTTTGAACGCCATTGAACTCTGGGAAGAAGAACAGGAGGCGCCGAGCCTGGCGGCCTATCTTGAGAATGTGGCACTGATTAATGATGACCATGTCGACAGTGCGGCCTCGTCACAGGTGACGCTGATGACGATTCACCGGGCCAAGGGTCTGGAGTTTGATGAGGTTTTTCTGGTCGGGCTCGAAGAGGGCCTGTTTCCGGGGAATCGCAGTTATGAAAACCCGAATCTTTTGGAAGAAGAACGGCGTTTATGCTACGTCGGCATGACCCGGGCCCGGCAGAAACTGCATATGTCCGCCTGTCGTAAGCGGCGGCTTTACGGTAAACCTGCGGACAACCGGCCCTCGCGTTTTTTGCTGGAGATTCCGCTGGAACTATTCAAACGGGAAGATCGTAACGCGGCCTTTGCGCAAGCCGCTGCCGGAGTGGAGGAGGAGCGGGCGCGCACGGGCTCTTTTACGGGTTCGTCATCAGCTTTCAGGTCGCCGGGTCGTTATCGGCAGAAACCGGCCGCGTCGGCTGCGGGGCGGCAAAATCTTGAGGTTTCCGGCAAATCAGCGCCGGCAGCAGCCGGGCCGAAAAACGGGTCGGCATTCCCGCCGGGTTGCCGGGTCGAGCACACGGTCTTCGGGCCCGGAGTCGTTGCCGGCCGCAAAGGTTCCGGAGAAGATGTCAAACTTGATATTATTTTCCGGGATCGGGGCCGCAAACTGTTATCCCTGAAAATCGCCGCGCTCAAACGGCTTGCTTAAGCGGAAAGTTGTTTTTTTGATTGACTTTTTTCGGTTGATTGGGCTAGTATAACCGCTTTCGAAATTTTGTCCGGCGGGAGAGTTGCGTCCGGTTTCATTGAGCTGTGCCGGTGCTTGGTTTAAGCTGATGTATATATTAGGGAAATTTCTGAGATAGATGTTTGAATCGCTTTCCGATAAACTTGACGTTACTTTCAAGAAGCTCAGGGGACAGGCCCGTCTGACTGAAGAAAATGTCAAGGATGCGTTGCGTGAAGTGCGTTTGACGTTGCTTGAGGCCGATGTGAATTTTCTCGTCGTCAAGCAGTTTGTCAAGGCAATCCGCGAGCGCTCAATGGGCAGTGAGGTGCTTGAGAGCCTGACTCCGGCGCAGCAGTTTATCAAGATTGTCAACGAAGAGATGATTGCCTTGATGGGCGGCAGTGCCGTTGGGCTTGATCTGGCGGCGGCGCCGCCGGTCGTGGTGATGATGGTCGGGCTGCAGGGCTCCGGTAAAACCACATCGTCAGGCAAACTGGCGCTTTCATTGAAGAAACAGAAACGTAGACCGTTGCTGGTGCCGGTTGATGTTTACCGTCCGGCCGCGATCGAACAGCTGCAGAGCCTCGGCCGCCAGATTGATGTGCCCGTGTTTCCTTCCGAGACCAAGCAGAATCCGGTTAAAATCAGCCGGAAAGCTCTGGAGATGGCGCGGCAGCAGGGCTATGATACCGTAATTATTGATACCGCCGGCCGCCTGCAGATTGATGAAAAGCTGATGGCGGAGCTTGAAAAAATCAAGGCCGCGGTTGAGCCGCACGAAATTTTACTGGTGGCTGACGCGATGACCGGGCAGGAAGCGGTCAGTATTGCTAAAACCTTCGACGAAACTCTGGATATCAGCGGGGTGGTGCTGACTAAACTTGATGGTGATGCCCGCGGCGGCGCGGCGCTGTCGATCAAGGCGGTAACCGGCAAGCCGATTAAATTTGTTGGAGAAGGGGAAAAACTCAGCGCTTTAGATGTCTTTTACCCGGATCGTATGGCGTCACGCATTCTTGGTATGGGGGATATGCTGACCCTGATCGAGAAGGCGCAGGAAAATGTTGATCAGAAAAAAGCCGAAGAACTGGCGCTAAGATTACGTAAGAATCAGTTTACCCTGGAGGATTTTCGGGCGCAGCTGCGGAGTCTCAAGAAAATGGGCTCAATCGGCGGGATTATGAAGATGATTCCGGGTATGGGTAAACTCAAGGACAAACTCGGCGATGAAGCGATTGATGATGGTAAGCTTGTCAAGATTGAAGCCATTATCAATTCGATGACCGACAAAGAGCGCCGGGATCACCGGCTTATCAACGGCAGCCGCCGCAAGCGGATTGCCAAAGGTAGCGGCACCACCGTTCAGGATGTCAATCGTCTGCTCAAGGAATTTCTTGAGATGAAAAAAATGATGAAAAAATTCAACAAGATGGGCCCTAAAGGTATGAAGCGGATGCTGGGCCAGTTGGGAATGTAGAATGATATTTGTTTTAGTACCTTACAGGTTATTTTCTTGTTTTTTTCGACAGCTTTTTTCAACTGTAAAAACAAGAAAATGTTCTGATAAGATTACTTATTTGCGACCATAGGAAGTGCCCCTGGGTGCGGGCCGGTAACTTTCTTTTGGGTTGCGGGATCTGTTCCCGCATTAGTACCTTACAGGTTATTTTCTGCACCAAAAAACAAGATTTAATATCCAGAAAATGTTCTGATAAGAGTACTTATTTGCGGGGCAAAAAAAGCTCGATTGGGTTGCGGGATTTGTTCCCGCATTAGTTTAGTGTCCTTAGATTGCGGCACGGTATTCAAAAAGGAGAAACAGTTTATGGCAGTAAAACTCAGATTGAC
>WFRP01000099.1 GCA_015486505.1 Pseudomonadota bacterium
CGCAAATAAGTACTCTTATCAGAACATTTTCTGATTATTAAATCTTGTTTTTTGGTGCAGAAAATAACCTGTAAGGTACTAAATGGATAGTGAGCAAAAAGTGCTTTTTCGTAATGATGGCCGGCGAGGCCGGCCGCTGGCGCTGGATTTTCTGTTGCAGGAACTGCTTGACGATGGTTTGATTGATGAAAAGGCGGTTGAAAATTGCCGGCGCTCGGCTTTAATCAAGCAGCGCACCCCGATGCATCCGCTGACCTTGATCGGTTCTTTGCAGATCAAAAATAAAAAAAATCCGGACAGTGTGATTTCGGTTGAGGAACTTACTTCCTGGCTGGCGGCCAAGGCGGACCTGCCTTATCAGCAGATTGACCCCTTAAAACTCGAAGTTCGGGCGATTACCGGCCTTAATCTGCCGTTAGCCTATATCGAGCGCTTCAATATTATGCCGGTCAAGGTGACCCCGGACAAGGTTGTAATCGCGACCGCGGAGCCGTTTGTCGATGAGTGGGTGAAAGAGTTAAGCCAGGTATTAAAGAAAAAGATTGAGCGGGTCATTGTCAGCCCGGTCGATATCAAGCGTTACCGCCAGGAATTTTTTGCCCTGGCCGCGTCCGTCAAAGGGGCGACCGGCAATGCGGAATCCCAAACCTCGCGCATATCCGATTTTGAACAGCTGGTAACCCTGGGCCGGGCCGGAAAACTTGATGCCAGCGATCAGCATATTGTCCATATAGTTGACTGGCTTCTGCAGTACGCTTTCGATCAGCGGGCCAGTGATATTCATCTCGAGCCGCGGCGTGACAGCGGCAATATCCGTTTTCGCATAGACGGGGTCCTGCACCATATCTACCAGGTGCCGCTTAATGTTATGCTGGCGGTAACCAGCCGGATTAAGGTTTTAGGGCGGATGGATGTCGCGGAAAAACGTCGGCCCCAGGATGGGCGTCTGAAAACCGTCACTCCGCACGGTGAAGAGGTGGAGCTTCGGCTTTCAACCATGCCGACCACCTTTGGTGAAAAACTGGTTATGCGGATTTTCGATCCGGAAACCCTGAAAAAATCATTTCAGGAGTTAGGTTTCAGTGATGACGAATTAAAGACCTGGCGCGGAATGGTGGAGCGGCCGCACGGTATTATTCTGGTAACCGGCCCGACCGGCTCCGGCAAGACCACCACCCTCTATTCGACCCTGAAACATCTCTCGCGGCCGGACTTAAATGTCTGCACAATCGAGGACCCGATCGAGATTGTCGATCCCAATCTTAATCAGATGCAGGTTCAGCCCGCAATTGATGTGACTTTTTCCAGCGGGGTGCGTACACTTTTACGGCAGGACCCCGATATAATAATGGTTGGTGAGATCCGGGATCTGGAGACGGCTGAGATTGCGGTTCAGGCCTCATTGACCGGCCATCTGGTGCTCTCAACCCTGCACACTAACGATTCGGTCTCGGCGGTAACGCGGCTGCTCGATCTCGGGGTTTCCGATTTCCTGATTCAGGCGACCCTGCTCGGCGTTACGGCCCAGCGTCTGGTTCGCACCCTTTGTCCTTTCTGTAAGCGGGCCGGTGCGGTGGATGCGCACGCCTGGCATCTTTTGACCGCCCCCTGGGATATCCCGCGGCCGGAGGTCGTTTTTCACGCGGCCGGTTGTTCCGAGTGCCGTCGTACCGGTTATTTAGGGCGGAGCGCCATTTTTGAGATGATGCTGGTGACCCCTGATCTTGCCGAACTGATTACCGCGTCAATGAACATTGAAGCTTTGCGGCGTCAGTCGATAAGTGACGGTATGCGGCCTCTGCGCCTCAGTGGCGCCCAGGCGGTGCTTAACGGCCTGACCACTCCCGAAGAAGTTTTCAAAGTCGCCCCGCCGCCGCGTAATCTGGGCGGCTGGTCGAACTGAATGGGGTAAAACTATGTCTGAAAAATCAAACAAACAGCTTAATTCTCTGAGCCGGTCTGAACTGCTGCAGGAACTTGAGTCTCTGCAGCAGGATTACACGCAGCTGCAGGAGCGTTTAAGGTTCGCGGAAGAGCGTTTTGATGTTTTTGCGGATAACCTGCAGGCCGCGGTCTATATCCTTGATGAAACGGGCAAGATTATTTACGGTAATCCGTTTTTGACGACCTTGACCGGTTATTCTAATGATGAATTGTTGCAGCTTCCGGGTTATACCCTGATTCATCCCGATTTCCGGACTCAGGCGGCAAAGATCAATCAGGCTCGTTTACGTGGGGAGGATGTGCCGAATAAATATGATCTTAAACTCCAGGTAAAGGATGGTAAAATAAAATGGGTTGAGCTCCATATGGCGACCATTGAGCTGTGGGGCCGGGTTCTTACTTTGGGAACCTCAGTTGACATTACCGCCAGAAAAGAGAGTGAAGACAAACTCCGCCGCAGCGAGGAGAAATTTAAGGCTTTTACGGAAAACCTGCAGGTGATGGTCTATACCTATGATGATAAAGGAAATTTCACTTATGCCAATAAAATATGTGAAGAAATAACCGGCTATTCGCGGGCGGAGTTACTGCGGATGAATCTGGTTGATATCTTTCATGAGGACTTTCAGGAAATCGCGGTCAGCCGGGCCCGACAGCGCCTGGTTGCCACCGGTGGGAACCCGGTCTTTCACATGAAAATAGTGCGAAAAAATGGTGATATCCGTTGGCTGGAGTCGGCCGGGATCAGATTGGAAACTGAAACCGGGGTCGCTATTTTAGGTAATGGAATAGATGTCACGGAGAGGATGGAGGCCGAACTTGCCCTGAAGGAGAGCGAGGAAAAATTCCGCCTGCTTTATGAGCATTCGGAACATCCTATGCTGCTGTTCGATGAAAATGGTATTTTTGATTGTAATCAGGCAACCTTCAGATATTTTGAAGCTGAAACCGATGTTGAACAGAACCTTACTCTGTTTTCCGGTTTATCACCGACTTTGCAGCCGGACGGGCAGCGGTCGGCCGAAAAACTCAAGAAGATGATTGATCTGGCGTATAAAACCGGGCATAACCGCTTTCACTGGTTTGCCCGCACTTTTTCCGGCCGCGAGGTTTGGGGTGACGTTTCTTTTATCGTTATTCCTTTTGCTCAGCGGGAGATTATTTTTTCGACCTGGACCGATATCACTGAGCGCAACCGGATGCAGGAGGAAGTGCTTAAACTGCGGAAACTTGAGAGTGTCGGGCGATTGGCCGGTGGAATTGCTCATGATTTTAATAATCTGCTTACCGGCATTCTGGGTAATATTGAGATCGCCGGGCTGCGGTTGGTTAAACAGCCGGAAAAAGCGCGCGCGAGCCTCGATAAAGCGGCAAAGGCGGTGCTGCGGGCCGCCGGTTTGACCCAGAGGTTGTTGACCTTTGCCAAAGGTGGTGAGCCGGTTAAGGCAACGGCTGAGCTTGGTGAAATTATTCAGGAGTCAGCGGAATTCTCTCTGACCGGTTCAAAAGTCGCGCTTGAGCTTATGATAGCCGAGGATCTCCGACCGGCGGAAGTCGATACCGGCCAGATCAGTCAGGTGGTTCAGAATCTGGTAATCAATGCCGCCGCGGAAATGCCGGATGGCGGCACTATCCGGATAGCCGCGGAAAATTTGGATCTTGATCCGGTCTCAGCCGATAACCTCTCACTGGTGGAGGGCCCGTATATCAGAATGTCGGTTCGCGATCAGGGTAACGGGATTCCCGAGGAGTTATATGATAAAATTTTCGACCCGTTCTTTACAACCAGGAGCGAGGGCAGCGGTCTCGGTTTGTCGGTTATTCATTCAATTGTGGAAAAACATAATGGGAAGGTAAGCGTCAAGTCGGAATTAGGCAGTTTTTCAGAATTTACGGTGTTGCTGCCGGCCCTGAAAAACCGGCCCGGAGAGAAAAGTTGATGAGTCAGCTTGAAGAAAACCGCCCGGATATTTATCGGCTTTTAGCCCGGCACCTTGATTCTCTGCCGGCCGGATTTCCACCGACCGAGAATGGGGTTGAACTTAAGATTTTACGGAAACTTTTTATCGCGGCTGTCGATCTTGATCGCTGTATCGGTTGCGGAGACTGTGTGCCGGTCTGTGATTACGAGGCCTTGAGTATCAAACAGAAAGAACCGGCGGCTCAAACCCTGCCGCCGGAAACCATGGTTAAAACCTTTATGCAGATGGCCCGGGAACGCGGCAAAATTTGATTTCTTGACAGTTGTTTGCTAATCGTTTATAGGGACGCTGTTTTATCTACATAATATCTTGAAAGTCGCAAACTCCGGCGGGAGCGAACAGATTCCGGCGGCCGCGATAATAGGGAATGCCGTGAGAATCGGCAGCGGGCCCGTCGCTGTAACCGGTAACGAACGTCGCAATTGACCACTGTACGTATTTAACTTGTATGGGAAGGCGCGATCAGTAGGTTTGAGCCGGAAGCCAGAAGACCTGCTTTCAGGATAAGATTCGGAGAAATTACGCCGGTGGAGCGGCGTAATGAAGTAAATCCCGGGTCCGGCTTCGTGATTAAATCAGGGAAATCCCGAAGAGCTTTGGAAAAGCTTTTCGGGATTTTTTTATGTCTGTTTGGCAACGGTACACCATTTAACTTCCAGAAACAACCAGTTACGATAAGTCGGAAAGTTGAGAAAATATAAAAATCAAAAAAATCAGGATGCCGGCCTGATTGTGTCCGGATTGCGGTTGCTTTTAATCCTGCTGCTGCTCACTTTATTATTTCCCGGTGCTGACCGGGCCCGGGCCGCGGAGCCGCTGCAGCTTGACGATGTTGTGGTTGAGGCGACCCGGGTTGCCGATGATTTTCAAACCGGTGATGTTGACCCGGAACAGCTGACCTCATTTTCATCGGTTATCGATCTGGAAAATATTGATCCGGGAATCAGCAGTCTCGGCGATCTTCTGGCCAAAGAGGTCGGGATTCAGGTTTTAAGCTCCGGCGGTCTTGGCGGCTATTCGGCGGTCTCATTACGCGGGGCTTCCGGCGATCAGGTTTTTATTTATCTGGACGGGGTTCTGCTTAATGACGCATCCGGCGGCGGGGTTGACCTGGGCCAGGTGCCTTTGAGTGATGTTGCCGCGATTGAAATTTATCGCGGCATTTCCCCGGTCAATTTCGCCCGGGCCGGGCTTGGCGGGGTCATTAATATTCGGACCAAACGCAGTAAAACCGGAACCTCGGGGGCTACCGGTTTCGGTTTGGGTTCCTTTTCCAGTAAACGGCTGTTTGGCTCGCTCAATCATAAAAGCAAAAACAACTATGATTTTCTCGCGACCGGGGAATATCTCGGCAGTGATAACGATTTTGAGTTTCTCAATGATAACGGCACCGAATGGAATCCGCATGATGATCGGCGGGAACGGCGTAACAATAATGAATTTTTCCGCCGGAGCCTGCTCCTGAAAGCCGGGCATGATTTCAGTGATGATGTCAGGTTTGAACTCTCTGAGCAATATTTTAATCAGGACCGGCGCCTGCCGGCCTGGAATAATTCTCCGGCCGCAAACACTCATTTTGCTACTGAACGCCACCAGCTTGCGGCCCGGCTCCAGGCGGATGCTTTAACCGCTTTACAGCTTAATCTGGCCACCCAGCTTTTTTACAGCTGGAAAGAGGAGCTTTACGACGATTCGCAGAGTGTAATCGGTCTGGGACGCCAGCGTGAACGTTACAACACCGATAAATATGGTGGTTCACTCTTTTGCGAATGGCCGACCGCAGCCCAGGTGCTTTCGCTTAATCTGGAAGCCGGCCGGGAAACCTACTCCGCCAAGGATCTGCTTCGTTCCCGGCCCCGGGGTGACAGCCGCCGCAACTATTTTTCCGGCGCGGTTCAGGATAGTATCTATCTCCTGCGACAACGGCTTTTGCTGACCCCGGCCTGTCATTATCAGTTGTATGACGATAAACTTGAGAGTGTCACCAACAGCAATGGCCATAAAACCCCCGGTTACAAGCGTCGGCACGATACCTGGAGTCCCAGTATCGGAGCCCGCTATCAATTGTGGGGCCCGATTTCGCTGCGGGCGAATGCCGCCCACTATAATCGCGAGCCTTCCTTTTATGAACTCTTCGGCGATCGCGGCCTGACTGTCGGTAATCCGGATCTGAAAGCGGAGCAGGGTGACAATTACGATTTCGGTCTGGTCTTAAGTACGGCCGCACCCTGGCCCTGCTTGAGTCATATCGAGGTTGAAAGCATATTTTTTTACAGTAATATCGATGATTTGATTACGCGGATTTATGATGCCCGCGGCGTCGGTAAAGCCGAGAATATTTCAGCGGCCCGGATTCATGGTCTGGAAGCCCGGCTGGCCCTGGATTTAGGGGCTTATTTTCGTCTGTCAGGTAATGCCACCTGGCAGGATACCGAGAACCGGGGTGATATTCCGGCTTTTAACGGAATGGAACTTCCCGGTCGCTGGAAGCGCAGTTATCTTTTGCATTTAGAGAATAATTTCCACTGGTTTCGCACCTATATCGAATATCAGCATGAGAGCAAAATGTATTACGATGCCGCCAACCTGCTCCCGGCGGACAGTAAAAATCTGGTTAATTTCGGTCTGACCATGACGATGCCGCTGCAAACCCCCGGCACTGAACTGGTCTGTGATTTTACGCTGAAAAACCTGACCGGCGATGATTACCAGGATTTTAACGGCTACCCGATGCCGGAGCAGGAGTTCTACTTTAACGTAGCTTATCGTTTCTGATGATTTCTTTAAACACCAACGAGAAAAGGAGTTTGTAAAATGAGAGTTTTATCACGTTGTTTTTGGCGGTCACTGTTGGCCGCGATGCTGCTGACGGTTTTTTGCGCGGGCGCGGCCCTGGCGGATTATGCCTACTATTTCCCCTGTTTTTCGAACTCGGCCAGCAAGGGTGAAATGATTGGTCTGGCTCTGGCCAATACCACCGCTTCGGTGGCAAAAATCAAGATCGCGATTATTGACCGGGAAGGGGTCACTCAGGGAGTTGAGAGTTGGGAGTTGCCGGCTTACGGTCAGCGGGCCGATGTGATCGGGGCCGGTCTGGACGGGGTTGAAGGCTCATTTCAGGTGCTTTCCGATCAGCCGCTTACCGGCCTGGCCTTTCTTTTTGCCCAGCAGATGCAGGTGATGTATGATCTGCCGATGACCCAGACTCCAGCAACGAAACTTGATATTCCGCAAGCCGCTCAGGATAATGACTGGGGGATGCAAATTTCGATTAATAATCCCGGAGAGTCAGAGGTTACGGCAGCAATTACCTATCGTTCGGCTGACGGCTCCAGCCCGACTTCCGCTTACGCGGTAAAGCTCAAGCCTTACGGAAGTGCCGTAATTGATCTGGCCGATCTTCTGGCTGGTTGGGGGTTGACTGAATTAGATGGCGGCTGCCTGCACCTTGCCGCGACCGGTGCCGGCATTGTCGCTTTTGCAACCTACGATACATTCCGGAGCGGCGGTAAATTCTACGCCGGTCTTGCCGCGGTTGATCCGAGTATCCAGAAAGATAATTATGATCCGGTTACTCCTTCCCAGTATGCCGTGGTTTCCTGTCCGGCTCCCGATTACGCCAGCGGCACTCATGCTCTGGTTGAAGTTGAAAAACCGCGGACGATACAGGACAACCTGCTGCCGACGATTTCCGATATTAAAATGGCCGCTCACGGTGCCTTTTTCTATCGGATTGAGCGTTACAATGGTGACAATATTACCAAGTTCGCGGCGGCGGCCCCGGCGACCCCGATCTGGCAGTATTCAACCATGGATGCCAATGATGTCGGCGCGACCTGTAACCCGCAGAGTATGGCTTTCGCGTCCGATACCAAAGCCTATGTTCCGCGTTTTGATTCAACCCGGATGTGGATTGTCAACCCTTCAACCACAACTGATGCCGGTTTTAAAATCGGTGAAGTAGATTTGTCCGCCTATGCTGACGCCGATGGTAAGCCGGAGATGACTAAGGGGGTTGTGGTTGACGGTAAACTTTTTCTGCTCCTGCAGCGTCTCGATAAAGAGGACAACTGGACCCCGCAGACGCCGTATCTGGTAGTGATTGATACTGCGACGAATGAAGAGATTGAAACGCAGAATCCGGCCGGTGATTTGAAAGGGATTCCACTTTTGCCGATTAAAAACCCGTGGGATATTGTTTATAAAAACGGCAA
>WFRP01000100.1 GCA_015486505.1 Pseudomonadota bacterium
CCAAACGAGTTGAAATAATAAACCAGACGAGTGAACAGATAGATTTACTGATTGATAATGTAAAAGTAACTTTTTTCAATGCGAAATGGAATTTTTTGCGGCCGGAAAAGATAGAAAGGTTTAACCTGTCGTCACTAAAAGCAATTGCCGGAATGAAAGTAAATACACTCTTTCTGAGAGCAAAATTTCGTGATTATTACGATCTCTATTTTCTGGTAAAAGAAGGAATGAGTCTACAGGAAATCTATAACTGTGCCCAGGAAGTGGTCACCGGAGTAACTTTCAAGATGCTGGCCATAGCTCTCGTCTACACAGACGACATTGAAGATGAGAATATTGCTCATTTAGATCCTGTAATAGAGATAAGCCTCAAAGAAATCAGGAGTTTCTTTGAGGAAAAGCTAAGACTCTAGCGACAGAACCTCATCAACCGCGTACTGGGTTTTATATCGATGTAAATTGAGGGCACCCCGATCCGTTTGTGCAATATTATCTTTACTTTATAGACTTAGTTTGTTAGACTAAGTCTATAAAGGTTACATTAAAACATTTCAAGTAAGGCAAAAATATGCTGGTTGTAAATATCCATGAAGCAAAAACAAATCTATCGTCTTTACTGAAAAAAATAGAACAGACAGAAGAAAAAGTTTTAATTTGTCGCAATGGGAAACCGGTTGCCGAGCTGGTTCCTCACAAATGTAAAGATCGGTTGCAACCCCACTCGACCATGAGTAAAATAAAAATCAACTATGACCCGACTGAGCCTCTAGCCGAAGATGAATGGACGGGAGAAACAATCTGATGCTGCTTGACACCTGCGCCCTGCTCTGGCTGTCTCAAGGGGGAGGAAAACTGTCCGCAGAAATATGCCGGCAGATTAACAAACAAGCGGCCGTCTATGTTTCGGCCATCAGTGGTTTTGAGATCGGTGTCAAACATCAAAAAGGCAAGTTAATCCTGCCGGCCGGCCCCGCGGACTGGTTTAAGACTGTAATCGAGCACCACAACCTTCATACTCTGCCACTTAGCCTGGAAATATGTATTCGTTCAAGCCAATTACCCGCAATTCACTCCGACCCCTGTGACAGGTTTATTATCGCGACTGCGGAAATACATAAATTAAAAGTCATAACCGCGGACTCACTATTTACCAAGTATGGAATTTCTGTTGCCGGCTGAGTTAAAATCAACGTTTACCCATCAACATAAAAAACTGAGAATTTTTTAGCCAAAAGTACAAAAAAACAGTTGAAAATTATTTAAAATATAACTACTATGTAACCATAATGCAACTAAATCATATTATGGGTGATAGGATGAATCTCACAATCAGGAATATTCCGGATAATGTAATTAGCAAGATAAGAACTCTCTCGCAAATGGAAAAGAGAAGTCTAAATAATGAAATATTATTTGTTTTAGAACGAGGGATTCAAGAAGAGATAAGACACCTCTTTAAAATAAAAAGGAGTGTCAGCACGGACACTCAAATCAATATCTGGAAAAGATTAGCAAAAGAGTGGCAAGACGACAGAACAACCGACGAAACAATCGAAGATATTTACAACAGTAGAACTTTAGGACGAGAGTATCAATTATGATACTGCTGGATACTGATGTTTGTATAGAAATATTGCACGGCAATAGAGTCGTTATAGAAAAGCGATTAAGATGTTTTGAAAGAGTTGCTATCTGTTTTATGACAGTTGGTGAATTATACTACGGTGCGGAGAGATCCAAATGTAAATCGAAAAACTTAGATATTGTTGATGAATTTACTTTGTCAATCGATATAATCGATACAGACCTTGAAATCATTAAAAAATTTGCTGAATTGAAAGCAAATTTATATAAGAACAATATCCTGCTCCCTGATGCAGATATCTTAATCGCATCAACAGCTTTAACAAAATGCTCGAAACTCATAACCGGAAACATCAAACATTTCAATAGATTTAAAACCCTCGAAATAGAAAACTGGCTCCGTTAACAACGCTTATTCCAGACAAAATAAAACGTTCTCTTTGAAATTGCAAGGTTTTAGTACCTTACAGGTTATTTTCTGTACCAAAAAACAAGATTTAATAATCAGAAAATGTTCTGATAAGAGTACTTATTTGCGGGCCGAAAAAGTCCGTTTGGGTTGCGGGGATTGTTCCCGCATTAGCTCAAAATCTCATCTACCGCGTACTGGGCTGCGAGCAGGCCGAAGACGCCGGGCATGAAGATGGCGCTGGGCTGGATGCGGCGCTTACGGCCGCGTTGGAAATACTCTTCCCGCTCACTTTCACCAAAAGATTCGGGGGCGCAAGACTCAACCGCAATCGGCTCCGGTGAAAAAACCACTGTCACCTCACCTTTTTTGATTCCTTCCCGCCGCAATTGCTTGCGCACGACTTTTGCCAGCGGACAGCCGGTGGTTTCCAAAAGATCGCCGATCTCTATCATCGTCGGCCGGCTGCGGCCGGCGGCGCCCATCGCTGATATGAAATTTATCTTGCGCTGCAGACAGTTTCTGATAAGGTCAAGCTTCGGGGCCGCGCCGTCAATCGCGTCAATCAAAAAATCAATCTTGCCACCGCCTAAAAGTTCAGCGGCGGTATCGTGATGGTAGAATAGCTGATGACAATTGAGCTTGATTTTCGGGTTTATATCCCGCAGGCGCCGGGCCGCGACTTCAACTTTGGCTTGGCCCAAGGTTGAATTTAAGGCCAGAAGCTGGCGGTTGATATTGGTTTCTCCGATCAAATCAAAATCAATCAGGGTCAACTCACCGACCGCGGTGCGCGCCAGCGCTTCAGCGGCAAAAGAGCCGACCGCGCCGAGCCCGACAACCGCGATATGGGCCGCGGCCAGACGCCGCAGTCCCGGCTCGCCATAGAGCAGCTGCAAACGGGAAAAAGTGGTCGTGGAAAGATTCATCGAAATTAAACTTTGCAATTAAACTTTGGCTCAATCATTAAAAGCATACCAGACCGCTATCACGGCCACATATATACAAGTAACGTGAGAGGAACTAATGCGGGAACAATCCCCGCAACCCAATCCGGCCTTTGCGGCCCGCACCCAGGGGTACTTCCGCTGGTCGCACCCCAAGGGCACTTCCGTTGGGCGCACCCCAGGGGCACTTCCGTTGGGCGCACCCCAGGGGCACTTCCGTTGGGCGCAAATAAGTACTCTTATCAGAACATTTTCTGATTATTAAATCTTGTTTTTTGGTACAGAAAATAACCTGTAAGGTACTAAATCTGTGTTAATCTGCGTTCATCTGTGGTTTCTATTTTTTTATTGAACCACGGATAGACACGGATAGACACAGATAAAATTTTATTAATTTCAATTATTTACAGACCGTTACCTAGAAGATGTAACGGATATTTTGAAAAGAGATGCGGCATTAGCGGTCGTCAGTGCGACTATTTCCGCAAGGCTTAAACCACGCAGTTCAGCCAGGGCCTGGGCCGCCGCCAGACAGTCTTTAGGCTCAGACTCACCTTTTAATACCGTGTGCGAGCCGATATAGGGAGCATCGGTCTCCAGCAAGATACGGTCATCGGGAACAATCCGGGCCGTCTCACGTACCTTTCTGGCGTGCGGTCGGGTCACCCCGCCGCCGAAACCGATATAATAACCTGAATCCAGAAATTTCTCGACCAGTTTTGGGCCGCCGCCGTAGGCGTGAATTACCCCGATTACCCCGGGGAATTTACGCAGGCTCAGATAGAGCGGCTCAAAAGCCCGGCGGCAATGAATAATTACCGGCAAAGACAAAAGCGCGGCCAGTTCGAGCTGGGTTTCAAGCACGTCAGCCTGAACCGCGGCTGAATAATCTGCCAGAGCATAATCAAGCCCGATCTCACCAATCGCAACTGGATGGCGCAAACGGGCCAGCTGCCGGAAGGGCTCCGGTGAGAAGCCGGTTTTCGCTTCGGCCGTCCCAAGCCAGGCCGGGTGCAGACCGATTGCCGCTTTTATTGCAGGGAAACTCGCCGCCAGCCGACAGGCGGCCCGGCTTGAAGCAAGGTCATAACCCGGAACCACAAAGCGATCAACCCCGGCGATTTCGGCCCGCTGAATGACTTCATCAAGGTTGTTTTTCAACGGCAAATCGGTCAGATGACAATGCGTATCAATAATTCCCATTTCGACAGCGAACATATTCCATAACACTACAATCGAAAAGGGGCATCTTACGATACCCCTTTCCGCTTATAATTCAAACAAATCTCTAAGAATTACTTCTTGTGCGTAGCTCTCAAAGTCTCGGCTAATTCCTGAATCTCACCCAGATCATCAGTCATGGCCGCCCAGCCATACCAGTAGGCATAGTCGGGGTTAACATGGAACTGGCCCTGATAGGTCCGCATCCGGTGTTTCATATACATCCGGAATAAAACCTGCTCGATATGCGACATCCCGTTCGGCAATTTCTTGTAGCTGTCACCGGAAGCCGCGGCATAATCGGTGCGCAGGAAATAGAGGAAATCGGGATAAGCAAAGGCCTGGGCATTGCGTTTTTTCAAGATTCCATCCTTGTAGAGTCCGGCAACGATATCGATGCCCTGAGCCAGCAGACGATCAGCTTTTTTCATCATCGCATCACCCATCTCAAGCTGGGTTCGGCCGTATGATTCAGCGTGACATTTACTGCAGGTTTTAATCATTTTATCCCGTTCAGTCTGCCAGGCTTCCTTCGTCAAGCGAGCCAGATCAACCGCTTTCACCGCTTCCAGACGCGCCGTCGGCTTACCGGTATTCGGGTCTAAAACACCCAGAGCCTTCAAGATTGTAACCTGATCGGCAGCCCACTGTTTGTCGGCCGGCAGCGGCAGGCGCACACCTAAGAAACCCCAGGCGGTATGATTGTTATGGGTTCCCTCAGGCATATGACAATCCTGACAGGTCGGAGCCACCGCGCCTTCAGGCAGGTTGCCGCTCTTTTTCGTCCGCCAGCGGCTGCCATGTTTGGAGCTGCTCCACATCTCCCACTGAGGATGATCGTAACCCATATGACACTGCTGACAGGCCTTGGGATCCAAAGCCTCTTTTTTGGAGAAACTATGGCGGGTATGGCATTCGTCACAGGAATTGTTCTGATAACGATAACCTTTTTCGTGCTGGGCTTTTTTCTGGGCTTCAGTTTTGATGCCCATATTATGACAACCGCCGCAGCCGCGACCGCCTTCCATCAATTCATCGGGCTCAACGTGAGTAATCGGCAGCGCGTTCATAGAAGTCCAGCCAAAATTATGCTTGCCTTTGGAAAACTGCTCAAACTGTTCTTCATGACACTCTTTACAGACATGCTCGTCCGGAAGCACCGCCAGGTTGGCGTTTTTGGCATTGGTATGCTTTTCACCGTGACAATCGGCACAACCTACGTCCTCAGCCGCGTGTTTACTGACTTTCCAGTCAGCCACCTGCCCCGGGGTGTTTTTCTGATGACATTCAATACACTTTTCCGAGTCGGCCAGGGATGGCGCCACCCAGAAAAGTAACCCGAACATAGCCAGAATCATTATCAGAATACCACTACGCCGCAATTTTTGTTTCATCATCTCTCTCCTTACCTTCTATCAAAAAATAAAAAATTGCTCCAACCCGTCAAAACCAACATAGTTAAGACGAGCGGAAACCTACAAAACAAAGTAATAATGTCTATTAAGTTCAGTTATAACACATTATAAAATAACAATGCAAACAAATTAATATTAAATTAATGTTAATTTTCAGTAAAACTCCAGCTTTGACTAAAGAAGGTTGTAGTTTTTTTCCTGACATTGTATTATATTAATTAGAATTTCTTTCAGACTCAAAAAGTCCCTTATATCTTTCACTAATGCGGGAACAGCTCCCACAACCCAAACAGGGCTTTGTGGCCCGTACCCCAAGGGCACTTCCAATGGTCGCAAACAAGTACTCTTATCAGAACATTTTCTGACTATTAAATCTTGTTTCTTGGTGCAGAAAATAACCTGTAAGGTACTAATTTTTCAAGGAATACCGGCTATGAAAAAATCTTTTTTTTTCACAATCTTATTTTCATCAATCCTCTGTTTCACCACCCTGAGCGCAACTGCTTTTGCGGATGGAGATTTCACATTTAATCCGACACTTGAATTTCGCGGCGAATACGACGACAACATTAACTTTGACAATACCAATGAAATCAGTGACTGGCTCGGGGTTTTTATCCCTTCATTAAAAGCCCGCTGGCAAACTCCGCGCCTCAATGTTGACAGCAGTGCCGCCGCGGAAATCAGACGTTTCACCAGCGAAACCCGATTTAATGATGAATATCAGCGTTATCGGCTTGACACATCGTACCAGCTTTGGGAACGATTGAGTATTGAAGCCGGGGCCGCCTACACCAAAGACTCCACCCTGGATTCCGAACTTGAAGAGACCGGAATTGTTGAAAACCTCTATGACCGCGATCGCTACACCTTAACTACCGGTTTTCATTACCAACTCGGTGAAAGAGTTGCGACCGCTCTCAATTACAGCTACGCCGACACCAGCTATGACGGCCCGGCCAACACCGACTACGACTCCCACAGTGTCGTCGGCAGTATCAGTTATCTCTTCCGCAATCAACGCGACCAGGTTTTCGTACAGCCGTCATACTATCATTATAAATCAAAGAACAACCGGGTCGACAACTACGGCCTCAGTCTGGGCTGGAACCGCAGTTTAAGCGAAACCTTGACCCTTTCCTGTTATGCCGGTTGCCGTTATACCGATTCTGAATATTTTTACCATATTTATGTGCCGGTCTTTGATCCTGTATCCGGCATAATATGGCGGAAAAAGAAAATAAGCGCTGATGAAACCGACTTCGGCGGGACCGCCAACATGTCATTAAGCGGCAGAACCGAAACTTTAACCTATAAAGTCGCCTACAACCGTGATTTAAGTTACACTTCCAACGGCAGCCCGATTGACCGCGATCGCTTTACCGGATCAATCAGCTGGCGCATAACCGAGCGCTTTAGTTCAGGCTTTGACTGCGCCCTCTATTTTTCCAAAGCCAACGATGATTTCAGCAATGAAGACAGTACCTATTTCTACCTGCACCCGCATATTTCATACAGGTTAAACAAAAATCACCACCTGCAACTCCACTACCGCTATGCCCGCACCCAGGATAAGACTTTAGAGAAAAACGACACCTACGACCGCAACCGGGTCTGGCTGACTCTGGTTTTCAATTTTCCTAAACTCCTTGATTAGTACCTTACAGGTTATTTTCTTGTTTTTTTCGACAGCTTTTTTTAACTGTAAAAACAAGAAATGTTCTGATAAGAGTACTTATTTGCGCCCAACGGAAGTGCCCTTGGGGTGCGACCAGCGGATTGCCCCTGGGTACGGGCCGAAAAACCACCCCCGCCCCTTCCAGAAGGTGGGGGGTAAAATTTGGCTGAATAGTTACAAACAAGAAAACTATACTTCTCGCTTAAATCATAAGTTCTACCGATATTGTATTTGACAGCAATATTTTTTTTAATTACTATGGTAACTATTCAGCCGAATCCGGGGTCGGGCGCGGTTTTTCTCCGCCAGGCGTTAAGATTTCTGTTTTTCCTTACGCTCGCTGCGCCCGCCTCGCAAAACTCGCTTACGCTCAAACAGTTGCAATGCTAATGGGCTCCCGCTCGCTTCCGAA
>WFRP01000101.1 GCA_015486505.1 Pseudomonadota bacterium
AAATGGCAAAATCGGATGCCCATAACCTCTGGGAAAGATTTCAAAAGCATGAAACGGCAATTTTGTTATTTGCCAAAGAACCGCATGTTCCCTTCACCAATAACCGAGCTGAAAGAGATCTCCGCATGGCCAAGGTGAAACAAAAAATATCCGGCTGTTTTCGCCGTGAGCAATACGCTAAAGCCTATTGTCGGATTTCAAGTTATTTGCAAACCATGGCAAACCAAGGAATAAACCCTCTTGTTGCAATTCAAATGGCTCCGGCTGGTGAAATCACTGAGCCAAATATTCATAGGGGCGAGTAGTTACCAATTCACATAACGTGACGTTGATTCCGGAAGTTAACTTTTTTCAGGCAGGTTCGCGCTGCGCCTAGCATCGAGAATCAGCAGGATCAGGAAGATACCGCCCAGGACTCCAAACCATGAGGCCTGACGAAAGGTATCCTGAAAAGCCAGGCTCAAAGCCTTGAGGTTCTGGACTTTAGCGAGCAAACCATAACCTCTGGCCACCGCCAGATCATACGACATCAACGGCGCCAGTTTCTGTCCGGCGGCGGTAACCTGGTCGTAAATATAGCCGTAATTCTGCAGATCGGCGATCCCCTCATAATGCACGGCCTGCCGCAATATCAGGGTGTTGGTCGCCATCGCCGTCCCCAGCGAGCCGCCTAAAAAGCGAAGATAGTGCATAAGACTTACGCCCTGGGCCGTATAGGCGCCCAGTTTACCTAAAGCCATCGCCGATACCGGCGCGAAAAACGAGCCCAGGGAGATGCCTAAGGGGATGGTAATCAAGGCGGCCCGGACTGAAGGGGTATAGTAATTCAGCGCGGGAATCAGGTAGTAACTGGTGAAAATATAAAGGGTAAGGCTTGCCACCAGAATCCGGGGCGGCCCGTAGCGGTCGCTCAGGATTCCCGCCAGCGGCGACAGAATGGCGATAAAGATGGCAAAGGACAACATATGCAGGCCGGTATCAAAGGTCCCCAGATGCTTCAGATTTTCGTAATAGAGGGGTAAAAGAAAAAAAATCTGGTAGATGGAAAGCCCCATAACCAGGAAATAAAACCCCATGGACAGGGTGTACTGGCTGATTTTGAAGATCTTTATGTCAATCAAAGGATTTTCACTGAACATTTCCGAGAGGATAAAAAGAATCAGGGCCACGGCCGCCACCGCCGCCAGAATAACGATAAGGGTTGACTGCCCCCAGCCCAGCTGCTGGCCTTTGGAAAGCAGAACCAGCAGAGAAATGGTAAAGGTGGCGATTAAGCCGTAACTCCGGAAATTAAACCTGAGCTTTTCCCGCCGGCGCACGATAATCGGCAAAAAGGAGATAGCGGCGACAAAATTAAGCATTCCCGTAGGCAGATTGATATAAAAAACCCAGCGCCAGGAGAGATGTTCGGTAATCCAGCCGCCGACCGTCGGCCCCAGGGCCGGGGCGAAGGTTACGCCCATCGCGTAAATCCCCATCGCCAGGCCATGTTTTTCCGGCGGGTAGATAGCAAAGAGCATGGTCTGGGCGCTGGCCATGATAAAGGCTTCACCGACCCCCTGCAGCACCCGGGCCGCGATCATCTGGGATAACGACCCGGCCAGACCGCAAAGTGAACTGGCGACCGTAAAGATAAAGAGCCCGGCGATAAAAACATTCTTGACCCCGATCACCTTGCCGAGGCTGTGCGTCAGCAAAAGTCCGACCGCGGCCGCCGTCATATACGCGGTGATCACCCATTGCACGCCGTAGAGATCGGTCGCCAGCGGCCCCATCATCTTGGGAACCACGACATCGACCACCGTCGTGTCGAGAATCGCCATAAAGGCCCCGAGCATAATGATGCAGCTCAAAAAAGCCCGGTATCCCGGCGAGATCTGTGCGTAAATCGGCCTTTCCGAAATCGGCCTTTCCGCATCTGCCACGGCCGCCGTCATGAACGATCCTGTTTACCGCTTTTTTTCTCAGCTTGCCTTTTTATCTCGACCGCACCGCCCATACCGACCCGCAAGCGTTGTTTATCGCCTTTGGTTATCCGGATGCGTACCGGAATCCGCTGAGAAACCTTGGTAAATTCTCCGGCGGAGATATCCCGGGGCGCCAGAGCAAAAGTTGCGGCTGAAGCCGGCAGCACACTCTCAACCACACCCGCGTACCCGTCATCGGGATAAGCATCGATACTGATATGGGCCGGGGCGCCGGGCATCACGCCTTTAAGTTTCTGCTCTTCCAGCAGAACAATCAGATACAAATCCTCGGGATCAACCAGGGTAAAAATCACTTTCTGCGGCGAAACCAGCGCCCCGGGGCTGACATAGCGGCGGGCGATACGACCGCTGAGCGGACTTTTGATTACACACTGGGCCAGATCGTCCCGCGCTTTGCTCAGAGAGATTTCTAATTTCTGCAACTTGACATCAAGCCCGGCAATACTTTTTTCAACTTCCTTGAGCCTGATCCCGGCGACCTGGGCCAAATCAACCTGCCGGCGCGCGCTCACAATGCCCGCATCAAGCGCCGCGGTCTGTTTCTGCAGGGCCTGTTTGGCAATTCGTCGGGCCCTAAGCCGGGTGGTGAAATCCTCGGACTTGACACTGGATACCGATTTTGAGCGCAGAAGTTTTTTATAGCGCTCGTTATCCCGGTCCAGCTGTTCGATTTCGACTTCGACCCCGGCAATCCGGGCATTCAAGGCATCTTTTTTTTGCGTCAGTTCGAGAACCTGGGAAGCGGCAATTTTTTCATTAAGCTCAATCTCCCGCGTCATCCGTTCAAGCGTGAGCACTTTGGCCTGCCGTTCAATCCGGACCGCCTTGAGCGAAGCCTCAAGTTGTGCCACCGCCAGACGATAGATCGTATCATCAATCGCGGCCAGCACCTCCCCCTTCGCAACCGGGTCACCGGCTTTCCCGGCCAGTTTCCGCAGGCGGCCGTTAACCCGGTTGAAACCGACATTCACCAGACTGTCGGTCCGGACAAAGACCGCGTCGGTCACCGCGTAAGCCATCCGGTGACGGACAAATCTGATCGTCAACCCGACAATAATCAGAGCCGAAACCACCAGCACGCCGACGGCAATCAGCCTCCCCCTGGACATCTTCTTTACTTTCGTCATAACCTCACACTACTGTTCTTAAAGTTGATTTGCTAACTATTCCGCCAGGCTTATATGGCAAAGCGCCAATCAGCCGCAGCCCTGCCGCAACAGGGAAAAAACATGCTCGGCAACTACCTGCGGGTCGTTATGCGCCGGTTTAAAACCCGGCATAAATGAACGCATCGGGGTTATCTGATAATGGTGAATTATCAGACTCAGGATCGAGACCGTCATCAGATGCGGGTCGCGCTCAGGCGAAAGGGAGCGGCAGAGTTCATTCATCTGCCGGAAAAAATCACCGAACACATAGTCCGCCAGCAGCTGGAGACGGCTTTTATCTCCATCCAGCATCTCCCGGTGCATAAGTTTGCGGAAATCGGCTTCATCTTCAACCAGAATACACAATTTTTTCACCAGATGCTGCAAACGCATTTCCGGATCGACCGGCAGCGTGAACGACTCCCGCATAAAATCAGCGTGTTCGCTGAAAGCCTGAGCCAGAGCTGCGATGTAAAGCGACTGCTTGTTGGGGAAATAGTGATAAAGTGACGCCGCTTTGATACCGACAGCTTGCGCTATCTGACGCATAGTCACACCGTTATAGCCTGACGCGGCAAACAGCGGGATGGTCTTTTTGAGGATTTCGGCTTTATTACGGGATTTATCGCAATTCATAGACTTATTATTTTACTGAGTTATTATTTTACTGAGTTATTATTTTACTGAGTTATTATTTCAAATTATTTCACTGACTTATTTCACTGACTTATTTCATCAACTTATTTTGTAACTATTCAGCCAAATTTTACCCCCCGCCTTCTGGAGGAGGCGGGGGTGGTTTTTCGTAAGCGGTTGCGGAAACGATTTCGTGGTTTTTCGGAAGCGAGCGGGAGCCCATTAGTACCGCGCCCGACCCCGGATTCGGCTGAATAGTTACCTTATTTTATCAACTTATAGATTTCCAATCGCGTAGCGCAGGCGGATAACCGCCAGAACGGCATCGTTGGCGGCTTTGTCATAATTAGCGTAATTTATCGTGCGCAGGGTTTCGGCGTCAAGAACTTCGGTGTTGGTGCCAATCCCCTCCTTGTAACGGTTGCGGGTCACTTTCAGGTTTTCCCCGGCCTGTTCCAGGGTCTCTTTGCTAACCTGCACCCGTTTGCGGCTCTCCTGCATATCGAGCCAGGCCTGGCGCACCTGCAGCTCAATCAGGCTCGCCAAATCCTGACGCTGTTCGGTCAGGGCCCGAGCCTGGGATTGCAGGGCCCGGCCTTTGTTTTTGGCGACATTGCCATCAAAAATATCCCAGGAAGCCATAACCATTGCCTGCCAGGCGCCTTCGTGAACCTGATGCGTATTTTCATGATAACCGTAGCCGCTCCGCAACAGCAGCTGCGGGCCGCTTTCGGCTTTAACCGACCTGGCCTGCCATCGCAAAGCTTCAATCTGTTGGGCCATAGCCATAAGTTCGGGACGTTTATCCGCGGCTATTTGACTTAAATCGGCCAGCTCCGCGTCGGGATAACGCAGCGGAATGGCGGCGATTTCAACCTTGTAATCCAGGGGCCGACCCAGCTGCCGGTTGTAGGCGGAGCGAGCCAGATCGAGCCGGTTTCGCGCCTGCAGCAGCCGCTGCCGGGCATTGGCAAGCGCCACTTTCGCCGCCAGCAGATCATTGATCGGCACCATCCCGACATCATGCAGATTTTTAACATCCTGCGTATGCGCGGCCAGACTCTGTTCGTGGCTTAAAGCAACCCTGGTTTGCTGCTTCCGCAATAAAACCGCGATATAGGCTTCGGCAATCTTGAGTTTCACCTTCTGCCGGGTCGCAGCTTCAGTAAATTTACTCGCCTTGAGGCCGGCCGTGGCCGCGTCAATCGCCGAACTTATGCGGAAATGGGTATAAAGCGGCAAAGAAACCATCGCCTTATAGGAAAGTGATTTGTCATCAGCCGTACTGAATTTTTGTCCGTAGAGATAGGCCCCCGGCTCATCATCAAGCCAGAGATAACCGGCCCCGAGATTTACGCTCGGCAGACGCTTGCCTTCCGCGGCGGTAAGCTCCGCCGCCTTCGCGCTGCTGTTTTCGCCGGCGGCTTTGAGCAGATGGTCGGCTTTAAGCCCGAGCGCCCAGGCCTCTGCCAGCGTCTCGGCAAAACTGCTGCCGGCAAAACCCAGTAAACCCAAAATTATACCCGCGACAAGAATGATTTTTTTCATTTTGCGCATCCTTTAACGACTCCTTTTTTCTGCTTAAGCCCATTAACTAACGTTCGTTAGGTAGTAAAAAAAAGCGGTTTAGTCAAGCAAAATTATCCCGAATCCGCCCGCATCCGGCTTTGCCGAAATAAAACGGAACTAGTACCGGCGGATCAAAATTCCTCCACGGCAACAAAAAACTTGCCTTTTCCGCAAAGTAATGCGAATATGTTCGCATAAAATATCAATCGTATATAACCTGTCGCTAAAGGTTGAGCGAATAAGCCAGGAGAGCGAATATGTCCCGGAATGAACTGTTTATGGTGAGCCCGATCAACGCGATTCTGGAAGGGCTTTACGAAACCCCGATGACCTTCGCCGAATTGAAAGAGCATGGAGATTTCGGCATCGGCACCTTCAACGATCTGGATGGTGAGATGGTTATGCTTGACGGTCGCGCTTACCATCTCGATGTCGATGGCAGTGCCCGCGAAGTTGCCGACCATGAAAAGACACCGTTTGCGGCAGCCTGTTTTTTCCGGCCGTTCAGCGTTGAGGAAACCGGGCCGTTGACTGACAGCAAAAAATTCCTTAATCTTCTTGATATCTGCCTGCCCTCTCCCAATATGCTCTATGCCCTGCGCATAGATGGCGACTTTGCTCAGGTTCATACCCGGTCGGTACCCAGAACCAGAAACCACACCCCGCTGGTGGAAGCAACCGCGCTCCAGAAGGAGCGCAAATTTGACCGGATCACCGGAACCCTGGTCGGGTTCTACACCCCGAAATTTATGCCTTCGGTTAATGTTCCCGGCTACCATTTCCACTTTATTGACCAGGATTTTCAATGCGGCGGCCATCTGCTCGGCTGCCGGCTCAACCACGGCCGCTTATCGCTTCAGATCTGTAATCAGCTACTCTTGAATCTGCCGATGACCCTGGACTACCTGGGGGTTGATTTCACCCGTAACGCCGCGCAGGATATTGAAAAAGCGGAAAGGTAGGACATCTCCTGAAGCACGGGCGCACGGGCGCACGGGCGCAAATTACGAACTGAACAATGGCAAAACTTGCTTTAAAATCCATTTATTATATGATATGGCAGGATATACTCAACTTTCTGACTCAACTTTCTGAGTGTGAACATTCGCCTGCACTCGGTTTGATTGCTGCGCCCTGCGCCCAACGGATTGCCCTCGGGGGGCTGCGCACGGGGACTAAATTGAATTCTGTCCCCACATCAAGACGGTCTGGAACGGTAGCCGAAATTTACTTCCGCGTCAGGGTAACTGATAAAACTACGACATTATATAAAATGCCATCCCGGACAAACCCACCCAAATGTTCGCTTCTTCTAAATAACGGTTTGTAACTACTTGAAATTATTAAAATTTTATGTCTATCCGGGTCCATCTGTGGTTCAAGCAAAAAATAGAAACCACGGATGAACGCAGATAAACCCAGATTCAGTTCCGCTCACGTTACTTGTATATATGTGGCCGCGATAGCGGTCCGGGATACTTTTAAGGAGAAATCTATGAATCCGATCAGCTGGTACAACTGGTATAAGAATCAAAAAATGGCAGTCAAACTCGGCCTTGGTTTTTTCTGGGTAGTAATCCTCTTTCTCGCCACCACCTGGCAGAGCCAGCTCACCATCAGTACATTGCAGGATGAATACAAACATATGATTAAGGTTGTCGAAGGCAAGAAAAGCCTGCTTTTCCAGATAAATATCAACCTGCTCAAAGCCAGCGCCCTGAAAGAGGCCTACAAGGTTCATCCGCAATCGAAACTGGCCGATCAGGTTGACCGGCAGATCGGAATTGTCAAAAAGCAGCTCTCGCAACTGGAAGAACTCGAAAAAAAACTAAAGTGCAAATCCGGCATTGCGGCGGTAAAAAAACTCCGCGACAATGTCGATATCTATGAAGAAGCCTTCGGTATGCTGGTCGATGAGATGCAGGTCATGGGCTTAAATCCGAAATCGGGCTGTCTGGGAGAATTTCACGATATCGCCGCAAAACTCGAAAAGCAGCTCGATCACCATGAAGGTGCGGGCATGCAGAGAGAGAGTATGATGGCGCTGTCGCAATTGCGCCGGCATGAAAAAGATTACCTGCTCCGACACACTCAGAAAGATATCGAGCTGGTCGACAATCAACTCGACCTCTTAAAACTGAACGTCACCCTGATGGGCATTCCCGACGAGGAAAAAGAGAAAATCACCTACAGCTGCGACCAGTACCTTGCCATTTTTCACGCCCTGGTCAACGCCCGGAACCGGGTGGATAAAGCCGACAAGATCATCAACCAGGTCTCGACTACGGTTAACCGGCAGGTCGAACAAGAGGTGACCGCCGGGGAAGCCCTGATGCGCAAAGCCGTCCAGGCCAACCGCCGCAGAGGCAAGCAGATGGCGGAAACAGCCCTTTTTCTGGCCGGATTCGCGCTTTTTCTCGCCATTATCATTACCATCTCGGTCAACAACCTGATTGTCAAA
The DNA here is from genome assembly GCA_015486505.1 of Pseudomonadota bacterium. Classification (GTDB taxonomy): domain Bacteria; phylum Desulfobacterota; class Anaeroferrophillalia; order Anaeroferrophillales; family Tharpellaceae; genus Tharpella. The sequence goes on from WFRP01000101.1 coordinate 7,803, forward strand.
CCGCTGCATCAGTGTGTCGATTTTGCCGACCGGATCGCCACCGGCGACCTCTCCGGGCGTCTCGAAATCAACCAGAAGGATGAAATCGGCTGGCTGGTCCGGGCCTTGAACAAGATGGGAGAGACCTTAAGCGAGCTTTTACGGGAGATTGACGGCGGCATCCACGACCAGGCTGAGGTCGCCCAGTCGCTGAACCAAATCTCTGAAAAAGTCGCCGGTGAATCCACCAACACCGCCACCAAGGCCAACGCCGTGGCCTTGGCTTCCGAAGAGATGAATGCCAACACCGCGACCGTCGCTGCCGCAATGGACGAGGCCAGCAACAACGTCGGCATGATCGCGGTCGGGATCGAGGAGATGAACACCGCCATCGTTGAAGTCGCGGGAAATACGGCAAAAGCCCGCGAGATCGCCACCCGGGCGGTTACCACCTCCCAATCAGCGGCCCAAAAAGTCGGCGCGCTGGGCCAGGCGGCCCAGGAAATCGGCAAGGTAACGGAAACCATCAATACGATTTCATCGCAAACCAATCTGCTGGCTCTGAACGCGACCATTGAAGCGGCCCGGGCCGGGGAAATGGGCAAGGGTTTTGCCGTGGTCGCCAACGAGATCAAGGATCTCGCCCAGCAGACCGCCCAGGCCACCAAGGAAATCGCGCTTAAAATCAACGCGATTCAGCAGGAGACCCGGGAGACGGTCGCAGAAATCGACCAGATCGCCGCCATCAACAACCAGGTCGACGAACTGGTCAGCACCATTGCCGCAACCATTGAAGAGCAGTCGATCGTCACCCGGGATTTGAGCGCAGGCTCCAACCAGGCGACACAGGGCATCAGCGAAGTCAACCGGAACGTCGCCCAGAATTCAGAGACCGCCTCAGCTATCGCCCGGGATATCACCGAGGTCGATCAGGCCGCTCGCAACCTGACCGATGCCGGCAACCAAATCAGGACCAACGCCGCGCAGATGGCGCGGCTGGCGGAAAAACTAAAGGAAATGATCGCTCGTTTCACGATATAGCTTTCAGGCGCTCTCACAACACGAAATCGGAACCAATTATGACCAGGCAACAACGCCCGCAAACCATCTACTTGAAAGATTATCAACCCCCGCAATTTCTGGTGGAAACCGTCGCCCTCGATTTCGCCCTCGAGCAAAAATCGACCATAGTCCGTAACCGGATGCGCCTCAGCCGGGCGCCGGGCACGCCGGCTGCCGCCTCTCTGCGACTTGACGGCCGCCGGCTTGAACTTGTCGCGATAACCCTCGACGGCCATACTCTTGCCGCCGAAAGTTATCAGGTTGAGGCCGAGTCTCTGACTATCAGCCGGCTGCCGGATAACTTCACCCTGGAAATTACAACCCAAATCAATCCCGCGGCCAACACCGCGCTCGAAGGGCTCTATGCTTCGGGAGCAATGTTCTGCACCCAGTGCGAGCCCCACGGCTTCAGCCGCATCACCTATTTCCCCGACCGGCCCGATGTCCTGACCTACTTCACCACCCGAATCGAAGCCGACCGGGCGCAATTTCCGGTTCTGCTCAGCAACGGCAACCTGATTGAAGAGGGTTTACTGCCGGATAACCGCCACTATGTCATCTGGGAAGACCCCTTTAAGAAACCGGCTTATCTTTTCGCGCTGGTTGCCGGGCGCCTGACAACCTTAAAGGATAATTTCACGACCATGTCCGGGCGGGAAATCGCGATTCACTTTCACGTTGAAAAACAAAACCGGGATAAGTGCGCCCACGCCATCAACGCGCTCAAAAAAGCGATGCGCTGGGATGAAAAAGCGTATGGCCGCGAATATGATCTTGATCTTTATCAGATTGTCGCTGTCGATGATTTTAATTTCGGGGCGATGGAAAACAAGGGGCTGAATATTTTTAATTCAAAATATGTTCTGGCGTTACCGGACAGCGCCACCGACAGCGATTTTGAGGCGATCGAAAGGGTAATCGCCCATGAATATCTGCATAACTGGACCGGCAACCGGATTACCTGCCGCGACTGGTTTCAGTTGAGCTTGAAAGAGGGCTTAACCGTTTTCCGCGATCAGCAGTATGGCGCTTTTGCTTATCCGGGCGGCGGCGGCCGGATTCGCGATGTCCGGCGCCTGCGTAATTTTCAGTTCCCGGAGGATGCCGGGCCGCTGGCCCATCCGGTCCAGCCCAAAGAATATGTCGAAATCAATAATTTCTACACGACCACCGTCTATGAAAAGGGGGCCGAGATTATCCGGATGCTCTGGGTGATGCTCGGTGAAACCGGCTTCAAAAAAGGCATGGCCCTCTATTTCAGCCGCCACGACGGCGCCGCGGTTACGATTGCGGATCTTCTTAAAGCCCTGCGTGATGCCACCGGCTACGACCTTAAACAATTTAAGCGCTGGTACGATCAGGCCGGCACCCCGGAATTAAACGTAATTCAAGCCTGGCATCCGGCCACCGGCGAATTTACCCTGGACATCAGCCAGAGATCCCCTACAACCCCGGCACAGCCTGAGAAGCTGCCGCTCCATATCCCGCTGGCAATCGCCCTGTTTAACCGGAACGGAGAGCAATTAAACTTAAAAACCGACGAAAATCACCCCGGCGGCCAATCCGAACCGGCGCCAGCCGGCAGCGAAGTTCTCGCAATCAGGAAAAGTCACGAAATTTTTACTTTTCAGAATATAACTGAAAAACCGACCGTCTCCCTCCTGCGCGGCTTTTCGGCTCCGGTAAGACTTGACTGCAACTACGAAAAAGACGAACTCGCCTTTCTCGCCGCCCACGACAACGACCCTTTCAGTCGCTGGGAAGCCGGACAGAAGCTGGCTTTAATCGAGATTCTTGCTGAAATCAACGGAAGCGACGAGGGCAGCGCCGGCAACTGTAACAGCAACAATTCAGACAACCGCCCGGAATCGCTTTTTTCGCGGACATTCGCAACGATTATCACGAAAAACTGGCCCGCCAATGAAGCCGACGGCGTTGCCGAGCTGCTGAGCCTGCCGGGTGAAATCTATATCGGGGAACAGTTGGCGGAAATTGAGCCGCAGAAGGTTTTCAGCGCCCGCCGGAACTTAAAGAAGAAACTGGCGCAAAGATGGGAAAATGAGCTGGTAGAACTCTATCATCGGTCGCGGGTTTCCGGCCCTTACCGGCCGGTTCCAGCGGCTATGGCCCGGCGCCGCCTGCAAAATCTGGCCCTTGATTACCTGGCCGCCCTGGGCGCGGACGGCCCCGCGGAAAAACTCTGCCGGCAGCAATATCAAACCGCCGACAACCTGACCAATCGCGCCGCCGCCCTGGCCGGTCTCCTGGAAATCTACCCGAACCCAGCCCCGCCGGAACTTGACGATTTCTATGACAAAGGTAAAAACACCCCGTTGCTCCTCGACCGCTGGTTTGCGCTGCAGGCTCTGGTGCAGCATCCGGAGACCGGCAGTCGGGTCAAAGAGCTGACTGAACATCCGGCTTTCATCCGCACCAATCCCAATCGGGTCCGGGCCCTGCTTTCAACCTTTGCTCTGGCAAATCAGGTTGCCTTTCACCGGCAGGACGGCTCCGGCTATAGGCTTTTGCGCCGGGAAATCGCCGCCCTGGATCAAACCAACCCGCAGCTTGCGGCCCGGCTCGCCGGTTTCCTAAGCCGCTGGCAAAGCTTTGCTTCACCTTACCGGGAACTGATGCGGAAAGAGTTGCAGACCCTGGCAACGTCGCCGCAAATCTCAAAAGACTTAGGCGAAATCATCCACAAGAGCCTGACAACAAAAATAGTCAATTTGCCAAAGTAAAATGATCTGCGATCAGATCACCGCCAAATACCCCTAAGTCAAGCCTGACCCCGTTTGCTTTCTATACGGCTCATTTTGCGCCAAATACCCCTATGACCCCGTTTGCTTTCTATACGGCTCATTTTGCTCATTTTGCCGGTAAAAACTTAGATATAGACCCATATATCACCTATTATGGTGACGTAAACACCGAATTTTCAATAAGTTAGCTTGGCCCGACCCCTTTTTTCCAGCTCCTTGAGCGCGGCGGCGGCTTCTTTGGCGGTGGCGGGTTTTTTACTGGCCAGGGCCTGTTTGAGGTATTTTTCGGCCGCTTGCGGATGGCCCGCGGCCCGGTTGATCATGCCCAGGTGATAGAGGGCTTCGGGATCTTCATTGAGCTTTTCGGCCACCCCGTTGAGCAGGGTCAGGGCCTTTCTGTAATCTCCGGCCCGATAACAGACCCAGGCGGCGGTATCCATCAGCACCGGCTCATCTTTGAATTTCTTCAGGTAGGGCTCTAAAAGTTCCTGCGCCCGGGTAAGATTCTCCGGTGTCGGCTGCTGGTCGGCGTAATAATAGGCAAGGTTGTTCGCGGCGACCAGGGATTTGGGATTTTTGGCCAGAACCTCTTTATATATTTTGGCGGCCGCGGCGAAATTGCCGGTCTGCTCATAAAGATTGGCCAGGAGCAGGGCATAAATCTGATTTTCCGGATCTTTTTTCCGTAATTCCCGGCCCCGGGCTAAGGCCTCCTGCGGTGAACCTTGGCGCAGTTCAAGGCGGACCAGAGTAAACAGGGCGGCCCGGTTATCGGGATCTTTGGCCAAAACCCTGAGCAGACGCTCCCGGGCCGGCGGGAAATTCCGCATCGCGACCTGAATCTGGGCCAGCAGAACGCTCAGGCGCGGGTCATCCGGAGCTTTGGCCAGGTATTGGCGCACCAGTTCCAAAGCGTCGGCCGCGCGCCCGCGACGCACCATCAGCCGGGCGGTCATTTCCAGAAGTTCCGGAGAATTCGGATTCTGCCGCAGGCCTTTTTCCACGGTCTGCAAGGCGTCGGCAAAACGGCCCTTCTGCTGATAGATCCGGGCCAGAAGCATCGTCAACGGCGCCATCCGCGCGTCCAGCGCGAAGGCCTTCTGCAGGGTTGCGAAAGCAATTTCCGGCTCTTCATTGCCGAGATGGGCTTTGGCCAGGCTGAACATCACCGGGACATTCTGCGGCACCTGCTTCAGGACCGCCCGATATTCGGCAATCGCCCCGTCAAAATCGCGGCGGTTAAGCAGCAGATCCCCTTTCAGGATATGCGCGCTCAAATCAGCGCTATTCTCTTTTAATACTTCATCAACCAGAGCTAACGCTAAATCATATTCTTTCCGCTGCACCGCCATCTGCGCCAGCAAAAGCTTGGCCCGCAGAAACCGGGGCCCGGTTTTCATCCTCTCGCTATAACCGGTCAACAACGCTTCCGCCGCGTCAGCCTGCTGCCGGCTGAAGAGATATTTCGCCATCATTTCGGTCAGAACCAATGATTCCGGCAGATCCTTCAAGCCCTGTTTCAGCACTGCCAGAGATTTAGCTTCATCCTGCCGCTCCGCGTAAAAACGAATCAAAAGAACCCGAAACCGCTCCGCCTCAGGATGGGCCTTAACCAATGCCTTAAGCTCTTTTTCGGCCGCGGCGAACTGCTTATTGCGGATATGAAATTTAACCAGCAGCAGTTTGGCTTCCGCCTGCTTTTCCGGCTCCTGCCGGGCGATCAGGGTGTTAAGCTCAGCCTCAGCTTCATCGAGTTTCCCCCGGCGCTCAAGCACCGCCGCCAGCAGCAGGCGCCCGGCCCGGTTCCGGTTATTGTTCGCCAGCAGTTGTTCAAGATAGCTTTGCGCCCCGGCCATATCTTTATCTTTGAGCCGCAGGTTGGCCAGTAAGATATAAAGATCCGGGTCTTTGTCGCCGTCGGCAAGTAATTTTTCCAGCACCGCCGCCGCCGCTTTTTTCTTTCCGGTCGCCGCCAGGCCGGCGCCGCGCAGCAACCGGGCCTCGAGATTATCGGCATCAACCGCCAGGATTTTATCAGCTTCCGCCAGGGCTTTTTCCGCCTCGCCGCCCATCATCAACAAGCGCCCCCGCATCACCTGGGCCGCGATTAAAGCCGGATCAAGCTCTAAAGCCTTATTAAACGCCCCGAACGCCTGTTTAAACTCTTTCTCCTGAAACCGGCACATTCCCAGATAATAGTAGCCTGGCGCGTATTTCGGATCGACCTGCAGGGCGTTCTTGAATTCGAGGCGGGCTTTGCCATAATCACCTTGCGCATACAAAGCGGCGCCTTTTTTATAAAATTTGTCCCGTTTCTCGCCCGGGCCGTATCCGCAGGCAAAAAGCGACCACAACAACGCGATTGCGCCCAACATCAAAGCTGATTTCGCGATACGGAACATAAGCATAAAACCTTCTCCTGAATCCAGGTAGCGATTAAATCCGGGCCGGAAAGATGCGGGACCGGCTCCCGCGGCAACCAGCGTTCTATACGCACTTTCGCCAAAAAAAGTCAATCACAACAATTTTATTGCATTTAAGTACGTCCTATGGTAAATGCCCCGACTCCGCCGGCGCAGATGCGGGCGATCCGCCGAGCGCAAGTGCAATAACGCACAAGGACCTGAGCCGTGCAATGCCGCATTCCCCGGCTGCCGGCTCAACGTTATGGCCGGGCGTTTACGCCCTTTAAGGCCGATAATCTTTAACAGGGAGTTAAATTTTAATTCAATGACAGAAGACAACACCACCAACAGTATGGAACAGGAAGAGCCGTCAATGGCAACAGTAATGGGCGCGGGTATCAAGCCGATGAACGACGATTCGGAGGCGGATGATTTTGCCGAAAAAGGTGAAGATTACGGCGATGATGATTTTGCCGCGATGTTCGAAGAGAGCGTTCAGGGCAGGGAGATCAAAATCAACAGTCTGGTCACCGGGACCGTGGTTTTGATCAGCGATAACGATGTGGTTATTGATATCGGTTATAAATCCGAAGGCCATGTTCCCCTCAGTCAGTTCCGTGACGCCAATGGCGAATGCACGATTGCCGAAGGTGATGAGGTCGACGTTTTTCTCGAACGCTACGAAGATGAACACGGCAACATCCAGCTCTCCCGCACCAAAGCTGAAAGAATGAAAGTCTGGGAAGAGATTAAACGGATTGCCGATGCCGACGAAACCATCGAAGGGGTGGTTACCAGCAAGGTTAAGGGCGGTCTTTCCGTTGATATCGGCGTTCCCGCCTTTCTGCCGGGCTCCCAGATCGACCTCAAACCGGTGCGCAACCTCGATAAACTGATTGGTGAGCGTTTCGAATTCCGGATTCTCAAACATAATCAGAAACGCAATAATGTGGTAATCTCCCGCCGGGTGGTTCTCGAAGAAGTTCGGGAAAGCATGAAAGAAGATCTTCTCGAAAAACTGCAGGAAGGCGCGACCATCAAGGGCGTGGTTAAAAATATCACCGATTACGGCGCCTTCATCGATCTCGGCGGCCTTGACGGTCTGCTCCATATAACCGATATTTCCTGGGGCCGGGTTAACCATCCCAGCGAACGGATAAGTGTCGGTGAAACCATTGATGTTAAAATCATCAAATACGACGCTGAGCGCCAGCGGGTTTCCCTGGGTATCAAACAGCTCAAGGAAGATCCCTGGACCAACGCGGCCGAGAATTACCCGGTCGGCACCAAGGTTACCGGCAAGGTTATCAGTATCAAGGATTACGGCGCTTTTGTCGAGATTGAAGAGGGGATTGAAAGCCTGGTCCACGTTTCGGAAATGTCCTGGACCAAGAAGATCAAACATCCGACCCAGATTGTTAATGTCGGCGACGCCATTGACGCCGTCGTTTTGAGCATTGACCCGGAAAAACGCCGGATCTCACTCGGTATGAAACAGGTTGAGCCCAACCCCTGGGACAACCTGATTGACAAATATCCGGTCGGCACCAAGATTGAAGGTGAGATCAAAAACATTACCGATTTCGGCCTTTTTGTCGGCATCGAAAATGATATTGACGGTCTGGTTCATATTTCCGATATCTCCTGGAGCAAGCGCCTCAAACATCCGGGTGAAATCTACAAGAAAGGTGAAACCATTCAGGCGGTGGTTTTGAATCTCGATACCGCCAACCAGCGTTTCTCCCTCGGCATCAAACAGCTCAACGAAGATCCCTGGAAGAATATCAGCGAGAAACTGATGGTCAATGACCATGTTACCGGAGTCGTTACCAACATCACCGATTTCGGCGCTTTCATCGAACTTGAAGACGGGGTTGAAGGCCTGGTCCACATCTCGGAAATTACGGCCGACAAGGACGTAAAAGCCGAGGAAGTGCTCAAGGTCGGCGATTCAGTCACCGCCAAGGTTCTGAACATCAACAACGATGACCGCAAAATCGGCTTGAGCATCAAAGCTTTTGCCGATGAAAAAGAGAAGATGGAAAGCGGTGAGTACATCACCGACAGCTTCCAGCAAGGCAAAATCTCCTTTGGCGAAATCCTGCAGCAGGCGACCGAAGGCAAAGACGGCAGCGCGGATAAGGAAGATAGCGCGGCCGCGGCCGCGGCGGCCGGGGAAACTGAGGCCGCGGATGAAACGCCGGAAACGCCGGGCGCTGCCGGCGCTGATGAAAGCGCTGATGAATAGTTTCAACCCTTGTTGCCGAAACTGTTCGGCGCGACGATAATTGAAACTTCGCTTTTAATTTAACTGCTTTTTTCGATAAAGCCCGGTAGTTGCGCGATGCGGTTACCGGGCTTTTTTCGACGGAGATTCTGTAAATTATGATCTGGATTATTTTTCTCCTGGCGGCAGTCGCGGTTCTGATTTCCGGGCAGCGGCTGACCCGGGCCGGCGATGAACTGGCTGAAGTTACCGGGATGAGCCGGGGTTTTGTCGGGGTCATTCTTTTAGGTTTTGTCACTTCGCTGCCCGAGTTGGTCAGCACCCTCAGCGCGACCGTAATCGTCAAGGCCCCGGATCTGGCTTTAGGCAATATCTTCGGCAGCAACGCGGCCAATCTCGCCATTCTGGCGCTGCTCGATTTGATTGTTGTCCAGAAGGTTCAGGAGAAGCGGCGCCGGCTCGATTCCGAAAACCAGCTGACCGCCTATCTCTCCTTAATCATTATCAGCCTCGCGCTGATGGGGCTGGCCAGCCGCGGGTTCTGGCAGATACTGCATCTTGATCTTTTTTCAGTTTTCATCGCCCTGGCCTATATCCTCGGCTTAAAGAAACTGCATAAATTTCAGCCGGCCGCCGTAAACGCCGACACCGGCGCTGAGGGAAATCCCGCGGATGAAGATAAAACCATTCCCTCTGAGCTGAAACGCTCACTTATGCTTAATGCCGGTATTATTGTCATCGCCTCTATGACTCTGGCCGCCAGCGCCGAACATATTGCCGAAGTCACCGGCTGGGGCTCGACTTTTGTCGGCAACAGCCTGCTGGCCATCGCCACCTCGCTCCCGGAAATAGTTGTTACTTTCAGCGCCGTCAGAATCGGCAGTTTCGCCATGGCGGCCGGTAATATTTTCGGCAGCAATCTCTTCAACATCGCCATTCTGGCCCTGGCGGATCTCTGCTATTTCCACTCCTCGATTTTCGCGGCCGCCGCCCCGAGCCAAAGCCTGATCGCGGCGATCGGCTTGCTGCTGAGCGGCCTTTATCTTTTCACCGGGCTCTACGGTTCGCGGAAAAAACTCGCCGGGCGCTGGCCGCTGGACTCCCTTTTAATCGTCGGCGTCTACCTCTTCAGCCTGTACGCGCTGTTTGCCATGCGTTAGCCCGTAAATTCACTTGACAAATCGGGGCATCCATTGTAAGCGGGGCCTGATTTTGCCGTTGGCAAAATACAATCGACAATATTCGCTGGAGCAAAAGTCAAACCCCAATTAACCTCAGGAGGAAAAACCTATGTCAATGCTTAATGAAACCTGTAAAGACTTTAATAAAGTATTAGCTTCGAAAGCGCCGGTTCCCGGCGGCGGCGGCGCGGCGGCTCTGGGCGGTGCCATCGGCATGGCCCTCTCCAATATGGTCGGCAACCTGACCATCGGCAAAAAGAAATATGCCGAGGTTGAAGATGAGGTCAAAGACCTGGTTGCCAGAGGCGAAAAGGTTATCGCTGCCCTTGAAGCCCTTGTCGATAAAGACGCCGAAGTTTTTGAGCCGCTTTCCAAAGCCTACGGTATGCCGAAAGAGACCGACGCAGAGAAGAAACTTAAAGCTGAAACCCTGGAAGCTTGCGGCAAAACCGCATGTTCCGTACCCCTGGATATTATGCGGCAGGCCTATGAGGGCATCAAAATCCATCAGCGCATGGGTGAAATCGGCACTATGATCGCAATCTCCGATGTTGCCTGCGGCGTGGTTTTCCTGAAAGCCGCCCTGATCTCCGGCAGCCTCAACGTCATCATCAACATTAACGGCATCAAAGACGAAGAATTCAATAAAGCCGCCAAAGCCGAAATGGATCAACTGCTGGCCGACGGTTCCAAAATCGCCGATGAAACCCTGGCCCTGGTTCTGGGGAAATTGCAGAAATAGACTTATACGCGGAAATAGACTTACTTAAATATTAAGGAGAAAACGTAATGGCTGAAATTTTGAAAGGCAAACCGGTTGCCGATGCAATGAAGGAAGAACTGGCAAAAAAAGTAGAGGCTTTGAAGGCCAGGGATATTATGCCCAAACTTGGAATTATCCGGGTCGGCGCCCGGCCCGATGATCTTTTTTACGAAGGCGGGGCCAAAAAAACCTGTGATGCCGTCGGTATGGCTTACGAGGTTTTTGAATACCCGGAAGCTATCAATCAGGCTGATTTTGAAAAAGCCGTCACCGCGGTTGGAAATAACCCTTCGGTTCACGGCATCCTGATGTTTGCCCCGTTGCCGAAACACCTTGATGACCGCAAAATCCGGGCTCTGATTCCGGTGGAAAAAGATGTTGACTGCCTGACTCTGGGCGGCGCCGCCAAAGTCTTCGCCGATGATCTCACCGGTTTTCCGCCCTGCACCCCGACCGCCTGTATGGATATGCTCCATTACTACAATATCCCGATCAAAGGCAAACGCTGTGTCGTTTTAGGCCGCTCTCTGGTCGTCGGCAAACCGGTCGCCATGCTTCTTTTGCGCGAGCACGGCACCGTCACCCTCTGTCACTCCCGCACCGAAAACCTGAATCAGGTCTGCCGGGAAGCCGACATCCTGATCGCCGCCGTCGGCCGCGCCAAAATGGTTAAAGCCGATTTCGTCAAAAAAGGCCAGGTTGTCATTGATGTCGGCATCAACGAAGACCCCGACAACCCCGGCAAATACTGCGGCGATGTCGACTTTGCCGACTGTGAACCGATCGTCGAAAAAATCACCCCGGTCCCGGCCGGAGTCGGCTCGGTAACCACCTCAGTCCTCTGCAAACAGACCATCATCGCCTGCGAGTCCTTTAGGGTCGGGCCAAGCTAACAGCCTATAATCATTAACAAAAAGACAAATAAAAAGCTCTTTTGGGGGCCTATAATGCCGTTTTCATAGGCAAAAGTGAGCTTATAGTCTTATTATAATGAGGGTACCCTTTTTAGAATGGGTGCCCTTTTTTAGGGTCGGGCCAAGCTAACAGCCTATAATCATTAACAAAAAGACAAATAAAAAGCTCTTTTGGGGGCCTATAATGCCGTTTTCATAGGCAAAAGTGAGCTTATAGCCCAAAGTGAGCTTATAGCCGTATAGTCATGTAGCTATATAGCCGTATAGCCGGGAGCCCAATATGGCAAGAGCAAAAAGACATTATATCCCAGGTCAGATTTGGCATCTCACCCATCGATGCCATAAGCGCGAATTTTTACTTAAATTCTCTAAAGACCGTCAGCGTTGGCTGCAGTGGCTTTATGAAGCAAAAAAGCGATATGGTTTGACGATTTTGAATTACACCGTGACATCAAACCATATCCATTTACTTGTAGTAGACGATGGGGATCGAGATGTAATTCCGAAGTCAATCCAGCTTGTGGCTGGGAGAATCGGCCAGGAATACAATCAGAGAAAGAAACGTAAAGGAGCATTTTGGGAGGATCGCTATCATGCGACCGCCATCGAAAGTGGCAGGCACTTGCTCCATTGCCTTATCTACATTGACCTGAACATGGTCAGAACCGGGGTTGTATCCCATCCATCTCAATGGCCTTTTGCCGGTTACAACGAAATTCAGGCTCCCAAAAGAAAAAATATTCTGATAGATTATGAAAAGCTGCAGAAGTTGCTGGCAGTTGATTCCTACGACTTCCTGAAAAGTTATCATCGGGAACTGGTAGAAAATCATTTGAACAATGACATCAATAAGCAGGACAACAAATGGACAAAGTCCGTTGCCGTCGGCAGCGAAGAATATATTGAGAAAATAAGATTATTACTGGGCACGATGGCAAAAGGTAAAAAGACCATAAAAGCAGAGGATAGCTGCCAATTACGGGAACCTTCGCCGCTCTATATGGCTCATTTTGATACCAAAAACAAAGATATAGAGCCTGATAACACCTATTATTGGGACATAAACAATGAATATTCAACAAGTTAGCTTGGCCCGACCCCAAAATTGCTGAAAGAACATTCAACTATAGTTCGCCGGCTGGTTATTTGCGGTGATCTGATATTGCTGAGCGCCTCTTTTCTCTTAGCTTTCGGCCTCCGTTTCCAACGCTTGCCGGAGAGCTGGGACGAACTCTGGAAATATGGCTGGGTGGCTCTGCTTTTTATCCCGGTATTTTTATTTAACCTCTATCGGACCGGGCTCTATCACAAAATCCGCTACCTCTCCAGCGGCGAGATCCTTAAGCGCCTGATTGTCGGTTTTTTTATGGCGTCAGCCGCCGCCGCCGCGGCCCTGTTTCTCAGCCACGCGGTTGATTACAGCCGGCTGCTCTTTCTCTATTTCGCCGGAATCGCGGCTTTCACTCTGCTTACAGCCAAACTCGGCGGCAAATATTTTCTCGACCGGATTCGCGCGCGGGGGATGAATTATCGCAATGTCCTTTTAGCCGGTTGCGGCCCGACCTTACAAAAACTGGAGAACATTTTCCGCCCCGGCAATCTTTACGGAGTGCGCATCGCCAGGATTGTCAACCTTGAACGGGAAGATCCGGCTGCTTTCGCCCGGCGCCTGACCGACAATGTGATCGATGAAATCTACTTCGCGATTCCCCGAGGCGCCGGCAAGATCAATATTGACCCTTTCCTGGAATCGGCTGAAGCGGTCGGGAAAACCAGCAAGATAATTCTCAATATAACCGAGAACCGCTTAAGCAAATGTGAATTCTCACGTCTGCAGGGCCTGCCGCTGGTAGTCCTGCATCCGGTTACTCTGGACCCGGATCAGCTTTTACTTAAACGAGCGCTGGATTTAATCGGCGCCGCGGTGGGCGTGGGACTGAACCTACTGCTCTTTCCCTGCATCGCTCCGGCGATAAAGCTCGATTCCCCGGGGCCGGTATTTTTCCGGCAAATCCGGGTTGGCGAAAACGGCCGGCGCTTTGTTCTCTACAAATATCGCTCGATGACGCAAGATGCCGAAGCCCGCAAACCGGAACTGATGGAACAAAACGAATTAAACGGCGCGGTGTTTAAAATCAAACATGATCCCCGGATCACCCGGATGGGAAATTTTTTGCGCCGCACCAGCCTGGACGAGCTCCCGCAGTTCTGGAATGTGCTGGTCGGGGATATGAGCCTGGTCGGCACCCGGCCCCCGACCCCGGAAGAGGTGAAAGAGTACGACCTGCATCATCACCGCCGGCTTTCAATCAAACCCGGCATAACCGGCCTCTGGCAGGTCTCCGGCCGCAATAAAATTACCGATTTTGATGAAATTGTCAAACTTGACACTCAATACATCGATCAATGGTCATTGGGACTTGACCTTAAGATTTTAGGCAAAACCTTCTTGGTAATCTGGAGCGGGAAATAGGAAAACAGGGAAGCAGGAAACAGGAAGCAGACAGGAAAACAGGGAAGCAGGAAACAGGGAAGCAGGAAACAGGGAAGCAGGAAAACAGATGAAAGTTGCCGTAGTCCACGAATGGTTACTGGTCGAAGCCGGGGCCGAAAAGGTTTTGGGTGAAATCCTTAAGTTGTTTCCTGAAGCGGATCTGTTTTGTCTGCTCGATTTTCTGCCCCAAAATGCGCGGGGTTTTATCGGCAATCGGGTCAGCAAAACCAGTTTTATCCAGAAACTGCCTTTCGCCCAAGATAAATATCGCCTCTACCTGCCCCTGATGCCGCTGGCGATTGAACAGTTTGATCTGAGTGACTACGACCTGGTTATATCATCGAACTATGCCGTGGCCAAAGGGGTGATCACCGGCCCCGATCAGCTCCATATCTCCTATATCCACTCACCCATGCGCTATGCCTGGGATCTGCAGTTCCAGTACCTGCGCCAGGCCCGGCTGGAGCAGGGCCTGAAAAGCTGGCTCGTCCGCTGGCTCCTCCATAAAATGCGGCTCTGGGACTGCCGCACCGCCTCCGGCGTCGATCACTATATTGCCAACTCGGAATTTATCAAAAAAAGGGTTAAAAAAGTTTACGGCCGCCCGGCAACCGTAATCCACCCGCCGGTTGCTACCGACTATTTTACTTTAGGCCCGGATAAAAGAGAAGATTTTTATCTGACGGTATCCCGGCTCGTCCCTTATAAACATATCGATATTCTGGTCCAGGCCTTTGCCCGGATGCCGGAACGCCGCCTGGTCATCATCGGCGGCGGCCCCGAAGAAAACCGCCTGAAAGCCGGCGCCGGTGCTAATGTAAAGATATTGGGCCATCTGGATACAGATAAGGTCCGCGATTATATGCGGCGTTGCCGGGCTTTTCTTTTCGCGGCCGAGGAAGATTTCGGCATCGTCCCCCTCGAAGCCCAGGCCTGCGGCGCCCCGGTCATCGCCTACGGCCGCGGCGGCGCCCTGGAGACGGTTATTCCTCCGGATAACCGCTCAAAAAAGGAAGCGACCGGACTCTTTTTCTCTCAGCAAACACCGGCCGCCGTCGTCGCGGCGCTGCACGCTTTCGAAAAATCCCCCCGCTTCACCCCCGCCGCCTGCCGCCGCAACGCTCTTAATTTCAGCGCCGCAAATTTTCGCCGCAAATTCAAGGATTTTGTCAACCGGCAAATACCCATAAGTCAAGCCTGACCCCAACCCAACCCAACCCCGCCCCTTGACATCTGCCGTTCGGATAACTATATTCCCGCCGACTTGAAGCCCTTTTAACGCAGGTAAATGTAAGTAAATACGGAGTAACAATTGATGTTTGAAAAAATTGAAATCCTCGACGCGAAAAAACATGCCCGGTTGAAATTTTCTAAAATCCCCGGCTACGCCGTCGCCGCCCGGACTCAGCTCTGCCTCTTAGGCGGCTCCGAGATCGCCGAAGCCGCCAAATACTTCCCGGTGCTTTTCCCGGAAGTTGACGAAAAGACCGCAAATCAGACCGCAAACCTCCCGATTGCGCTCTTTTCCCTCAAACCCGGCAAAAACCTTTTTGTCGCTGCCGACGGGAGCTGGAATTGCGACTATATCCCGGCCCATATCCGCCGTTATCCTTTTATTTTTGCGGGGCTCTCCGAGCCCGGCAACTTTGCCCTCGCCTTCGATGCCCAAGCCGCCCACTTTAAAACCGATGATGGTGAGCCGCTCTTTGACGGGGAAGGAAAAGCGACGGCGCTGGTTGAGCAGGTCAAAGGTTTTCTCGGTAATTTCCAGAATGATCTGCAGGCCACCGGTCAGCTCGTCAGGGAACTTGACCGGCACGGGGTCCTCAGCGCCCGGCAGCTCAATCTCGGGGCGGGTGATAAAACTCAGGCGCTGCGCGGTTTTCGTCTGGTTGATCTGGAAAAGGTCAAGGCTTTAGATGACGCGACCCTGGCGGCCTGGGTGAGAAACGGAATTATGAACATTATCTGCGCCCATCTGAACTCCTTAACCAACCTCAAGAAACTGGCCGCGCTTCAGGGTCTGGATTAACGGTTTTCAAAATACCGCGCCCGGGACTGTTTTACGTCCTTGACTTTTGCCCGCAGGATTGCTAGATAGCGCGGGCGGAAGCGGGCGTAAGGAAAAACAGAAATCTTAACGCCTGGCGGAGAAAAACCGCGCCCGACCCCGGATGCGGCTGCCCCCGGATGCGGCTGACCCCGGATGCGCCCGACCCCGGATTCGGCTGAATGGTTACAAACAAAAAAATAAAAAAAAGGATTAAAATATGTCTGATAAAGTCACCATCGATGGTCAGGAGTACAGTCTCGACCAATTGTCTGAAGAAGCCAAAGCCAACTTTGCTTCACTAAAGCTGGTCGATCAAAAGATTGCCGAGAAACAACAGGAGCTGGCGATCCTGCAGACCGCCAGAAATGCCTATGGCAAAGCATTGAATACCCACCTTGCGGCGGCGGCAACGGAGCCCGATGTCAGTATCAGCTAGGAGCTTTGCGTCTTGGCGTCTTGGCGGGACAACGGCTTTTCTGTCACCCGTAAAGACACCAGGACAAAACCACGGGCGTAATGATTTATCAATAGATATCAGTCATTTAACCTGACCATGAAGGTTGAGTTAACAGTTAAACAGTTGAGCTTATCAACCATATTTCTCGGTATATTCTGAGCAATATCATTGATAAGCTCACTTTTTTGTGCGCAGCAACCCACAGTACCGTTAAAAAAAGGGGGGCAAATGCCTTTTACGGTAAATATCAAGAAAACTCTCGAATGCTTTACCGCCATCGCGCGCCACCATGGCGAGGATGTCAGTTCCGAGAGTTTAATTCACTTAAACGCGGTTGACAATGAAACCGGGCCGGTCGAGGAAATCGTCAGCATCCTGCGTAAAACCAGGTACAAAGCCAAAGCCATAAACGCTGCCTTTGCCGACCTGAAAAAACTGACCAAATCGCTCCCTTTTTTAAGCTGGGATACCACCGGCGAACCTCTGATTCTCATCGGCATCAAAGCCCAGGCCGCCCCGGCCGCCAAAGCCGCCAAAGCCGCCAAAGCCGCCAAAGCCGCCCCGGCCGCCAAAGCCGCCAAAGCCGCCAAAGCCGCCCCGGCCGCCAAAGCCGCCAAAGCCGCCAAAACTGCCAAAGCCGCCCCGGCCGCTAACGCCGCCAAAACCGCCCCGGCGGACCCGGAAGACCAGGTTTTTATCTTCTACAAGGGTAAATCACTTTTTATGGGCGAAAAAGAGTTCACCGAACTCTGGAGCGGCACCTGCGTCCTCGCCAAGAAGATCTTCTCCATAACGGACGAGAAACAGCCCTTCAGCCTCCTGTGGTTTATTCCCCAGATTTTAAAAGAGAAACGGGTCTTTCGCGATGTCGCCATCATTACGATGGTCTTGAATGTAACCGCGCTGGCCGGCCCGCTCTATTTTCAGCTCTTGATTGACAAGGTTTTAACCCACCACAGCTATACAACCCTGCAGGCCCTCTCCTACGGCTTCCTGATTGTCATCATTTTTGAGGTTTTTTATAATTTCCTCAAGAAATATCTCTTGATTTACGCGACCCGCAAAATTGATTTTCGTCTCGCGAAAAAGACCTTTGAGCATCTGGTTTCCCTGCCGATTAATTTTTTTGACTTAAATCCCTCCGGGGTCCTGCTCAAACATATGCAGCAGACCAACAAGATCCGAGGGTTTTTGTCCGGGAAGGTTTTTCTGACCTTTATCAATGCCACCAGCCTCTTTGTCGTCATTCCATTTTTATGGATGTACAGCCCGAGGCTGACCGGGGTGGTTATCGGTTTTTCATTGATTATCGGCCTGCTGCTGGCGGTCTCAGCCCCCTATTTCAAGCGCAAGCTGACCAAGGTCTATATTGCCGAAGGCGAGCGCCAGGCCAATCTGGTTGAGATGATCACCGGAATGCGCACGGTTAAATCACTGGCGATTGAGCCGGTGCAGATTAAAAAATGGGATCAGTTCACCGGCGAGACCACCAAACTCAGTTATGAAGTCGGGATGTTTGCCAACGATATCCAGACTTTTTCGATGTTTATGCAGAAATCGCTGATCCTGGTAATCCCCTGGATGGGGGCGAGCCTGGTTATCTCGGGAGCCATGAGTGTCGGGGCCCTGGTCGCTTTTAATATGCTGGCGGGCCGGGTTTCCGGACCGTTGATCGGTCTGGTGACGATTATCAGCGATGCCCAGGAGATCCGGCTTTCGGTGGAGATGCTGGGCAATATCATGAATGCCAAACCTGAGCGTCAGGCGAACACCCGGGGCCTGATGCCGCAGATTAAAGGTAATATCTCGCTCCAGAACGTCAGCTTCCGTTATCCGGGCGCGAACTCGGACGCGCTGGCGAAATGCAATCTCCGCATCGGCGCCGGCGTTACTTTGGGGATTGTCGGAAAAAGCGGCTCCGGCAAGAGTACCCTGGCCCGGATTATCCAGGGGATGTATATGGTTCCGGAAGGTCTGGTCCAGATTGACGGTCTTGATATCCGCGAGATCGATCTGCCGCATCTGCGCAAGAATATCGGGATTGTGCTCCAGGAAAATTACTATTTCCGCGGCACGGTGCGTGAGAATATCGCCCTGACCAAACCCACGGCCACCTTTGAGGAGATTGTCAACGCCTCAATTATGGCGGGGGCGGATGAATTTGTCAAGAAACTGCCCCAGGGCTACGACACCCTGCTCCAGGAGAACGCTTCCAATCTCTCCGGCGGCCAGAAACAGCGCTTAGCAATTGCCCGCTCCCTGCTCAGCAATCCGACCATTATGATTATGGATGAGGCGACCAGCGCCCTGGACGCGGAGAGTGAAGCCATTGTCCAGGAAAATTTAACCCGGATCGCCCGGAACCGGACAATGATCATCATCAGTCACCGGCTCTCGATTCTCTCAAGCTGCAGTAAAATCCTGGTGATGGACGCGGGACAGTTTGTCGATGTCGGAAGCCATGACGAGCTGATGTCGCGCTGTCCGATCTATCGCGATCTCTGGCTGCGCCAGAATAAACATCTCTTGACCCAGACCGATAAAGGGCTGCGGCTGATAAATCAGCCGGCCCCGGAAGCCCCGGCCCCGGAAACTCCGGCCCCGGAAACTCCGGCCCCGGAAGCCCCGGCTCCGGAAACTCCGGCCCCGGAAACTCCGGCCCCGGCAGCGGCGCCGGCGGCTGAGGCCGCGGCCTCAGCGCCGGAAAATGATTCCCGGCCGAAGG